>JAOPUS010000274.1 GCA_025963345.1 Blastococcus sp.
AGGCCGTTGACCATGGTGGTGTGGCTGTCGGTACCGACGCAGGTGTCGGGGTAGGCGATGACCTTGTCGCCCTCCTGGCGCGGGAAGATCACGCGGGCCAGGTGCTCGATGTTGACCTGGTGGACGATGCCGGTGCCCGGGGGGACGACCTTGAAGTCGCTGAAGGCGCCCTGGCCCCAGCGGAGGAACTGGTAGCGCTCGCCGTTGCGCTCGTACTCGATCTCGACGTTGCGCTCGAAGGACTCCGGCGTGCCGAAGACGTCGGCGATCACCGAGTGGTCGATGACCAGCTCGGCCGGGGCGAGCGGGTTGATCTTCTGCGGGTCACCGCCGAGGTCGGCCATGGCCTCGCGCATGGTGGCCAGATCGACGATGCACGGGACGCCGGTGAAGTCCTGCATGACCACGCGGGCCGGGGTGAACTGGATCTCCTGGTCGGGCTCGGCCGACGGGTCCCAGTTCGCGATCGCCCGGATGTGGTCGGCGGTGATGTCCGCGCCGTCCTCGGTGCGCAGCAGGTTCTCCAGGAGGACCTTCAGACTGAAGGGCAGCTTCTCCGCGCCCTCCACCGCGTCGAGCCGGAAGATGTCGTAGTCGGTGCCGTCGACGGTGAGCGTCGACCGCGCCCCGAAGCTGTCCTTGCTGGCTGCCACTTCTCTGCGCCTACCCCTCGCTGGTTCGTCGCGCTCTTCTCATCCCTGATCATCCCAGTTCAGCGCCCGGGGCACTGGGTCGGGCACCCCGTCCTTCACCCGGTGACCTCGATCACCCTCCGGGAAACGTGCCGAAGGGCACTCGTCGACCCCGCCGGACGGGACCCCGGCACGTGGTCCTCCCGGGTGAAGCTGTGGCGCGTCGTGCACGCGGGCCACCCGGTGGGGCCCTGGCGCGGATAGCGTCCCCGGCCGTGACCGCGGTCGAGCCCACGGCGCGCATCCCGGCGCTCCCCTCGCTCCCTGCGCCGGTCGCCGTCCGTGCACGTCGGCGCATCGCGGTGCGGGTGCTGCTCTGGACCGGGCTGGCGCTGGCGTTCGTCACCATGTGCGCCGTCAACGGTCTGCCGACCGACCGGGTCGTGCTGCTGGGGTGGGTGCTCACCGGGCTGGTCGCGCACGCGGCCGTCGACGGCTGGCAGCGGATCGTCCGGCTGCTCGCCGAGTGGCTCCCGGTGGCAGCGCTGCTGTTGGCCTACGACGCGACCCGCGGCCTCGCCGACGGCCTGGGCATGCACGTGCACGTGACCGAGCTCGTGGCCGCGGACCGGTGGCTCGGCGGAGGGGTGCTGCCGACCGTCTGGCTGCAGCAGACCCTCGTGGCCGACTGGTGGAAGGCGCTGGCGGCACTCGTCTACGGCAGCCATTTCGTGGTCACGCCCCTGCTCCTGTGCGTGCTGTGGGTCCGGAACCGGCGCCTCTGGGGGCGCTACGTCCGGCTGGTCCTCGCGCTGTCGGCCGCCGGCCTCGCCACCTATGTCCTCTACCCGGCGGCGCCGCCGTGGCTGGCGGCCAAGGACGGCGTCATCGAGCCGATCCGGCGGCTCAGCGCGACGGGCTGGGACGTGCTCGGTCTGCCGCACGCCGGGGCGATGCTGGCCGACAGCCAGGGGCAGGTGAACCAGGTGGCGGCCGTGCCCTCGCTGCACACGGCCTTCGCCGTGCTCACCTGCCTGGTCCTGCTCCCGGTCGCCCGGCGGGTGTGGCAGCGGGCGGCGCTGGTGGGCTACGCCGTGGTGATGCCGCTGGTTCTGGTGTGGGCGGGGGAGCACTACGTCGTCGACACCCTGATGGGCGCCGGGTATGCCATGGCCGTCGTCCTGCTGGCCCCGCCGGCCCGGCGGGCCCTGGAAGGGGTGAGCCGCCGTGGGGCTCTGCCCCCGGACGACCGGGCGCCGGCACGCATACCGTGACGGGGTGAGCGACGCCGTCCCCGACTGGCTGACCGCCGCCCGGCGGATCTGCGTGCTCAGCGGGGCGGGCATCTCCACCGACAGCGGCATCCCCGACTACCGCGGCCCGAACGGCGTGTGGACCCGCGACCCGGACGCCGAGAAGCTCGTGACGCTGTCCTATTACCTGGCCGATCCCGACATCCGGCGACGTGCGTGGCTGATGCGCCGTGACCTGCAGGCCGGGGAGGTGGTGCCCAACGCCGGGCACCGGGCGCTCGCCGACCTCGAAGAGCAGGGCCGGCTCCTCGCGTTGGTCACCCAGAACGTCGACGGGCTGCACCAGGCCGCCGGTTCCACGCCTGACCGTGTCCTGGAGATCCACGGCACCGTGCACGAGGTCGAGTGCCTGTCCTGCCGCGACCGGACGACGATGGGCAGCGCGCTCGCACGTGTCGACGCCGGTGAGCCCGACCCGGAGTGCCTGGTCTGCGGCGGCATCCTCAAGTCGGCCACCGTCAGCTTCGGGCAGGAGCTCGACGAGCGGGTCGTGGCGGCGGCGGCCGTGGCGGCCGCGGACTGCGACGTCTTCCTCGCCGTGGGCACCTCGCTGCAGGTGTGGCCGGTCGCAGGGCTCACGGAGATCGCGGCCGCGCACGGGGCGCGGGTGGTGATCGTCAACGCCGAGCCGACCCCGTACGACGACCTGGCCGACCTCGTCGTCCGCGAGTCGATCAGTACCGCACTGCCGCGACTGCTCGCGGGGGTCTGATCCGGGGACCGCTCGTCCCGTCGACCCCGGACGGTTAGCGTGACGGGGACCACGACGAGCGGCCGGAGCAGCCGGCCTTGAACCCTCGGGAGCCGGCATGCGCGTGCCCTTGACCACCCGCGACTTCCTCGACCGGGCCGAGCTCGTCTACGGCGACCGCGTCGGCATCGTCGACGAGCCGCACCAGCCCGCGCCCTCGCTGGGCGAGGTGAGCTACCGCGACGTCGCCCGCCGCGGCCGGGCGCTCCAGGCGGCCCTCGACGAGCTCGGCATCGGCGAGGGTGAGCGCGTGGCGATCGTCAGCCACAA
>JAOPUS010000276.1 GCA_025963345.1 Blastococcus sp.
GGCAGTCACCCGGCGGACCCTATCCACCGCCCATGCGCACGCCCACGACTGCCGCCGTGCGGTGACCGGGGCCGCGCTGCACCGCAGCAGCGACAACCACGACGCGGCCACGGCGTCGCGCCCCACAGGCTCCTCGACCGGCAGGACTGGCCCCCTCGGGCCACCGAAAGGCCCCACCGGTCCGCATCGGCCGGGCAGGGAACCGGTGCCCGCTCCCGTCCCCCGTGCGAGGTCGCCGTGTACCTGTCCAAGACCGAAGCCGCACTGCTCCCGGCCACCCTGCCGAAGGGCCTCGGCGCTCCAGCGGCCCCCGCCCGGCGCGTGTCCGGCCGCGGACGACGGTTGTGGCCGCTGCTCGGGCCGGCGTTCGTGGCCTCGGTGGCATACGTGGACCCCGGCAACTTCGCGACCAACTTCTCGGGCGGCGCCTCCTTCGGCTACGCCCTGCTGTGGGTCATCGTCGCGGCGAACCTCATGGCGATGCTGATCCAGGCCCTGACCGCCAAGCTGGGCCTGGCGACCGGCCGCGACCTCGCCTCGCTCTGCCGCGAGCGACTGCCACGTGCGGTGACCTGGGGGCTGTGGCTCCAGGCGGAGGCGGTGGCGATGGCCACGGACCTGGCCGAGATCGTCGGCGGGGCGGTGGCCCTGAACCTCCTGTTCGGGGTGCCGCTGCCCGTGGGCGGGGTGCTCACGGCCGTGGTGGCGTTCGGTCTGCTGGCCACGCAGTCGCGCGGCCACCGCCCGTTCGAGCGGATCATCGCCGGACTGCTCCTGGTCATCGGGCTCGGCTTCGCCTACACGCTGGTGGGCTCAGGGATCGATGCCGCCGGTGCGGCCGGCGGCTTGGTCCCGTCCTTCGCCGGGCCGCAGAGCCTGGTGCTGGCCACCGGCATCCTCGGCGCCACGGTGATGCCGCACGTCATCTACGTGCACTCCGCCCTCACCCCGGGGCGCTACGGGGACGCGGTGTCCGCCGGGCGAACCGCCGGAGGACGTCGACGCCTGCTGCGGGCGCAGCGGCTCGACGTCCTGCTCGCGATGGGCCTGGCCGGCCTCATCAATGCGGCCATGCTGGTCGTCGCCGCCCAGCTCTTCACCGGCACCGGAATGAGCGCGTCGCTGGAGAGCGTCCACTCCGGCCTGGGCGAGCAGCTCGGGACGGGCACGTCGACGGCCTTCGCGCTCGCCCTCGTCGCCGCGGGCTTCGCCTCCTCGTCGGTGGGGACGCACGCCGGTCAGGTGGTCATGGCCGGCTTCCTACGACGCAGTGTGCCGGTCCTGGTCCGACGGCTCGTGACGCTCGCCCCTGCGCTGGCGGTCCTGCTGCTCGGCGGCGACCCGACGACCGCGCTCGTCTGGTCGCAGGTGGTGCTGTGCTTCGGCATCCCGTTCGCCCTGGTCCCCCTGCTGTGGCTGACCAGCCGCCGGGACGTCATGGGCGGCTGGGTCAACCGCCGACGGACCACGGCGGTCGGCGGCCTGGTCGCCGCGCTGATCATCGGGCTCAACGCGCACCTGCTGACGTCGCTCGTCCTGGGCTGAGCGGCAGCGACGGCGGCGCCGCGGTCAGGCCTCGGCCTGCTGATCGAGGCCGACGCGGCCGGCCAGCGCGGCCGCCTCGACCCGGGTCGCGACGTGCAGCCGCCGGAGCAGGTGAGCGACGAGCCGTTTCGCCGTCCGCTCCGAGACGTGCAGCGTCGTGGCGATGTCCACGGTTGCGGTGCCGGCGGCGATCAGCCGCCACAACCTGCGCTCGTCGGCGCTGAGCTGTGCGGCGATGCCGTCGCCGTCGCCGGTGGCGGCCCGCTCCAGCAGGAGACGCAGCAACGGTTCCGGCAGCACCGACCAGCCGTCGAGAACGGCGAGCAGCGGGCCCACGAGCGACTCGGGGTCGGCCGTCTTCGGCAGGAAGCTCGAGGCACCGGCGCGCATGGCCTCGATCGCCGCGTCGGCGTCGGCGAGGCCGGACATGGCCACCACCCGGACCGTCGGCTGGACCCGGCGGATGGCCGCGACGGCCCGCGTCCCACCCGGCGGCGGCATCTGCACATCGACGACGGCGACGTCGGCACGGAACCGCTGCACCAGCGCCGCCGCGGCCGACGCATCGTCGGTCGTCCCGACGACGCGGACCCGGCCCTCGCTCACCTCGGGCAGGAGCAATGACAGTCCCCGGGTGAAAAGCGGGTGGTCATCGACCACAATCACCTCGACCGGGATCCGGGGTGAAACAGAAGCTCCGTCCCAGCTCACGCTGTCCCCCACATGTCGGCACGGCAGGCTGTGCTGACCTGATCGCGGGGCCGGAGGTTCCCGTGATCCTCGCCGCCCACACGCCCGTCCCGTCGAGCGGAAGGCCGACCGAGATTCTTCGCCGAATCCGGGGACGACTGCGCCGGGCACTGCGACGCGAGGGGCGGGAACCAGGGCCGAGCCCGGAGAACGCGCTCGTCCGGGCGATGTGCCACGACATGCGGGGTTCCCTCGCCTGTCTGGAGAGCGCACTGCGGCATCTGGACGGGCACAGGGCCGCCGATGACGACGTGCTGGCCATGGCGCAGGCGCAGGCCGCCCACCTCGCGTCGATGCTGCGGACGGCGGAGGCCACCGGCGGCGCGACGACGCGGGCTCCGGCCACCGGCCATCCCCTGCCCGACGTCCTCGCCGCCTCGGTTGCCGCCTCGGGGCTGCCCCGTCGGCAGCTGACCGTCGAGCAGAGCGGTCCGGCCGACGAGGTCTTGGTCGGCGACGCCCGCCTCCAGCGGATCCTCGTGAACCTGCTGGAGAACGCCCACCGGCACGGCGAGGGGTCGCCGGTCCGGCTGCGGGTCACCGCGGACGACGGCTGGGTCGAGCTGGCCGTGACCCAGGCCGGCATCCCCGCCGCCCGGGTCGTCGAGCACCTGTGCACCGCCCGGCCACCGGCCGACCTCACCGGGCTGGGTCTGTGGTCGGTGCAGCAGCAGGTGCGGCAGCTGGGTGGACGAGTGGTCTGTGAGGACCGCGACGGCGCCCTGACCCTGCGCATCCAGGTGCCCGATCGCTGAAAGAGGACCCCTCTGCCCTCCACGCCTCGCAGGCTCGGCGCGGGTCCCTGCAGAGGGACCGAATTGGCACCCACGGGCCAGTGGACGGCACCGGCAGGCCATCCGGGGCGGGCAGATCCCCCGTGTCCCCGCGACCGCGGGTGCTGACGACGCAGAGGAGATCCCGTGTTCACCCACTTCCACGCACTGCAGTACGAGGCCAAGCCCGATGCGCCCGACCCGGACTTCGCTCGCAAGATGCAAGAGGTCCTCGGTGGTCAGTGGGGCGAGATGACGGTCGCCACGCAGTACCTGCTCCAGGGCTGGAACTGCCGGCTGCCCGGCAAGTACAAGGACCTGCTCCTGTCCATCGGGACCGAGGAGCTGGCCCACGTCGAGATGATCGTGACGATGATCGACCGGCTCCTGGACCACATCCCGCTCAAGCCGGACGCCGCCGACCGCACCAAGGAGGCCGCGGCCGGCTACGGGCAGCACAGCCCGCAGCACCCGATCGTCAACGGCGCCGGCGCCAGCTACATGGACAGCATGGGCAACCCCTGGACGGGTGCGTACGTGACCGCCAGCGGCAACCTGATGGCCGACTTCATGTACAACGCCACCGCCGAGATGCAGGGCCGCCTGCAGGTGGCCCGGCTCTACAACATGACCGACGACCCCGGCGTCA
>JAOPUS010000313.1 GCA_025963345.1 Blastococcus sp.
GGACATCCCGGCCCAGTTCGACCTGTCCAGCCTCCGGGTGCTCGGGTCGGTCGGTGAGCCGATCAACCCCGAGGCGTGGATGTGGTACCGCGAGAAGATCGGTGGCGGCCGCTGCCCGATCGTGGACACGTGGTGGCAGACCGAGACCGGCGCGATCATGATCAGCCCGCTCCCCGGAGTCACCGAGACGAAGCCCGGGTCGGCGCAGCGCCCGCTGCCGGGCATCAATGCGGACGTCGTCGACGACGCCGGCAAGCCGGTGCCGAACGGCGGCGGCGGGTACCTCGTCATCACCGAGCCGTGGCCGGCGATGCTGCGGACGATCTGGGGCGACGACGAGCGTTACCGCGAGACCTACTGGTCGCGCTTCGCCGAGCAGGGCTACTACTTCGCCGGCGACGGCGCCAAGAAGGACGACGACGGCGACCTGTGGCTGCTGGGCCGCGTGGACGACGTCATGAACATCTCCGGGCACCGCATTTCCACCACCGAGGTCGAGTCGGCGCTGGTGTCGCATCCCTCGGTCGCGGAGGCGGCGGTCGTCGGCGCCACCGATCCGACCACCGGGCAGGCCATCGTCGCGTTCGTGATCCTGCGCGGGGAGAACGTCGAGGGCGCCGACACCGTGGCCGCGCTGCGCAACCACGTGGCCAAGGAGATCGGCCCGATCGCCAAGCCGCGCCAGATCATGGTCGTGCAGGAGCTGCCCAAGACCCGCTCGGGCAAGATCATGCGCCGGCTGCTCCGGGACATCGCGGAGAACCGGGAGCTGGGTGACGTCACGACGCTCACCGACTCCTCGGTCATGAACCTGATCAAGGACAGGCTGCCCGCCGCACCGTCGGAGGACTGAGAAGGGACCCCCTCCTGGCTCCCCTCGCAGGCTCGAGGAGCCCCGGGAGGGGGCCACGGGGGGTGCGAGGACGCGCGCCCCCCGGTCGTGCGGCACCATTCCCCCTGACCGGCACCGCCTTGATCAGCACCGCGACCGAAGGAGCCCCCGTGGCCCAGACCGTGTCACCGGCCCCGCTCGACGGGTCCGTGGGACCCGCCGAGCCCTCCATCGGCACGCTCGTCCAGAGCGCGATGGCCGATGTGTCCACGCTGATCCGTGGCGAGGTCGAGCTGGCCAAGGCCGAGATCGGGAAGTCGGCCAAGAAGGCCGGCATCGGCGTCGGCGCGTTCGGCGCCGCGGGCGTGGTGCTCGCCTTCTCGGCGTTCTTCTTCTTCATCGCCCTGGCGGAGTTCATCACCTGGCTGGGCCTGGAGCGCTGGATCTCCTACCTCATCGTCTGGTTCGCGCTGGCTCTGGTCGGCGTGATGGCCGCGCTCTTCGGCCGGCGGTCGATCAAGAAGATCGAGAAGCCGGAGCGGACGCTGGAGACCCTGCACGACCTGCCCCAGGTGCTGCACCGCGAGGCCCCGGGCCAGCGGCACCGCGACGTCCCCGAGGTGAGCAACGGCCGGGTCCAGCGACGGGGCGCCGAGCACTACACGCTCTGACGTCGGTGGGTACGACCCGATGACGGTCCCCCCGGACGGGCCGCCGGACGCGACCAGCGTGCTGCTCCCCGGCCCGTGGACGCACCGCAGCATCTCCGCCAACGGGGTCGGGCTGCACCTGGCGGAGGCCGGGACGGGGCCGCTGGTCCTCCTGCTGCACGGCTTCCCGCAGTTCTGGTGGACCTGGCGGTCCCAGCTGACCGCCCTGGCCCAGGCGGGGTTCCACGTCGTCGCGCCGGACCTGCGCGGGTACGGGGCGAGCGACAAGCCGCCCCGCGGCTACGACCTCCCCACCCTGTCCGCGGACATCGCGGCCCTCGTGCGGGCACTCGGCGAGCAGGACGCCGTGGTCGTCGGGCACGACTGGGGCGGTCTGCTCGGCTGGACGATGGCCGCGCTGCACCCCCGCAGCGTCCGGCGGCTGGTCGTGCTGTCGATGGCGCACCCGCGCCGGCTGCGGGCGGGCATGACCGATCCTCGCCAGCGCCGCGCGTCGGCGTACGCGCTGCGCTTTCAGGTGCCCCGCCTGCCGGAGCGGATGCTGACCCGCGCCGACGACGACCCGGTGGCCGACCTGATGCAGCGGTGGGCCGGCCCCGAGTGGGCGCGGACAGCGGACTTCGCCGAGTCCGTGGACCGGTACCGGTCGGCGTCCCGCATCCCGCAGGCCGCTTACAGCGCGATGGAGTACCACCGGTGGGCGGCCCGGTCCCAGCTGCGCCCGGACGGCCTGCGCTACGCCCGGCGGATGGCGGCCCCGATCACCGCTCCCACGCTGCAGCTGCACGGTCAGCTCGACGCGTGCGTGCTGCCCAGCACCGCGCGCGGATCCGGGCGCTACGTCGCCGGTGCCTACGAGTGGCGCGAGCTGCCCGGCATCGGCCACTTCCCGCAGGAAGAGGCGCCGGACACCGTCAGTGCGGCGATCGCCGAGTGGGCGACCTGATGGAGCGGCCCCCGTTCAGGGTCCCGCCGCGAGCGGAGCGAGTGGTGGGGGGAACGGGGGTCCTTCTACTCGCAGGGCCCGGTGCCCACCTCGGCCAGTGCGGTGGTGCCCGCGCGCGCGGCGTCGGCCACCTGCAGCGCGGTCAGCGCATAACCGGTGTTCGGGTCGTCGATGGCGGAGGCGAAGACGACGCCGAGCACGCTGCCGTCGGTCGCGAACAACGGTCCCCCGGAGTTGCCGGCGCGGACGATGCCGTAGAGCGCATAGACGTCGCGCACCACGGTCTGGGTGTTGCGGAAGTCGGGCCCGCTGATCTCGCCGCGGTCGCGCACCCGCGCGGGGCCCACGTAGAACGGCCCCCCGCCCGGGTAGCCCATGATGATCGCGTCGGCGCCGGTGTCGGCCGGCTCCGGGGCGAACCGCAGCGGGATCTCGGGCAGGCCGGGGACGGCGAGCACCGCGATGTCGACCTCCTCGTCCACGTAGACCGGCGTCGCGTCGTACTCCTCACCCTCGGCGTGCACCACGGGGTCGGTCACGCCCGCGAGCACGTGTGCATTGGTCATCACGCGCTCCGGGGCGTACACGAAGCCGGAGCCGTCGATCTGGCGGGAGCAGGACGGCGCGATACCGCTGACCTTGACCACCGAGCCCTGGACCGAGGCCACGACCGGGCTGTTCAGCAGCGCCTGGTCGGGCGCCGGGACGTCCCGGACCTGCGTGGGGGTGAGCGGGTCGAGGACGTCGGGCAGGCCTTGCCGGTCGATCGCGTCGCGGAGCGAGTTGTAGACCGACCGCACGCCGTCGGGCACCGCCCGGTCGACCGCCTGGACGAGCGCGGACTGGCGCACCTGGCTGGCCACCGGCGGGAACGGCGAGCTGGCCAGCGGCGAGGCGACCATCCAGGCCACCAGAAGCACCGCGGCCGAGGACACCACCGCCCCCGCGACCGAGTCGACGATCTTCGCCGGCTCCCAGGTGACCCGGGACCGGAGCGCCCGCCCGGCCGCGCCGGCAATGATCTGGCCCAGCAGCGCACCGGCCAGGACGACGACGAGCGCGGCGAAGACCCTGGTGACGTTGGAGCCGTCGATCCGGTCGGCGACCGGCCTCGACAGTTGCGCGCCCAGCACCGCGCCGCCGAGGAAACCGACGATCGAGGTGGACGAGACGAGCAGCCCCTGCCGGAAACCGGACAGGGCGAACAGCAGGGCGAGAGCGATCAGCACCACGTCGACGAGCGACACCGGTCGATCAGCCCCTGACCGTCATCGTGCCGACCTGCCCCAACTGCACGTGGAAGCTGCACTCGAACGGATAGTCCCCCGGCGCCGCGACATCGAACTCGATGGTCGCTTCCTGGCCCGGTGCGAGCAGCGAGATGGACGACTCGATCGGCTGGGGGCCGGAGTCGGGCGTGAAGGTGAAGTTGTGGGTCAGCTGCGTCGCTGCGTTCACCACCGTCAGGCGCACCGTCCCGGGGTCGACGGTGAAGTGGTCGGGCGTGAAGACGTAGTCGTCCTGGGTCTGCAGGGTGATCTCCTGGACGCCGTCGGGCGCGACCGTCACCGTGCCGACCCCCTCGGCGGTCGTCGGCGCGGCACCCGGGCCCGGGGAGTCGTCGCCACCGCAGCCGGCCAGGGCGATAGGCAGCAGGACCATCGCGGCGGCGACCACAGCGGCCTTCTTGCAGGGGCCCGCCGCGAGCCTACGAGCGGTGGGGGGCAAGGAGGTCCTTCTACTCATCGCGGGGAGACGGTACGCGTCGGAGGCCCGTCAGGCGCGGGGTCGGCCACCGTCGGCGCGGCGGCGTCCTCGTCGTCGTCGGCGGCCGCTCCGGGCAGCGCGACCGACCGGGCGCCGGGCACGGGGAGGGGCCGTACGTCGGCCCGGTCCCACGGCCGCGCCAGCCCGGCCGCTTCCAGGATCGCGTCCAGCAGCGCGGCGGTGAAACCCCACACGACCATGTCGGCCACGCCGAAGGCCGCCCCGACGAAGCCCGAGGGATGGCTCACCCGGAACCGGTTGGCCGGGTCGGTGAGCTCCGCCAGCGGCACCCGGGCGACCCGCGCCACCTCCTGGGGGTCGCCGACCGTCACGTCGCGCGGGTCGTCCCACCAGGCCACGACGGGGACGACCAGACGGTTCGAGGGAGGCAGGAAGAGCTCCTGCAGGGTGGCCAGGACGTGGACGCCGCCCGGGTCGATCCCGGCCTCCTCCTCCGCCTCGCGCAGCGCCGTCCCGATCGGGAAGTCATCCCCCGGGTCGACGCCGCCACCGGGGAAGGCCGGCTGTCCGGCATGGCTGCGCAGGTGCGCGGCCTTCTCGATCAGCAGCACGTCGGGGCCCTGGGGTCCCTCCCCGAACAGGATGAGGACGGCCGATCGCCGGACCGCCCCCGTGCGCTGCGGCATCCGGTGCTGCAGCGGGAGGTCGTCGGCCGCGTCGATCAGCTGCCGCAGGTAGTCGGGCAACCCCTCGGGCCCGGCGAGCGCGCCCGCGCTCACAGCTGTACCCCGAGGTGCTCGGCGGCCAGCGCGCGGAGCTCGTCGACCGAGGTGACCGGTCCGACCTGCGTGTAGACGAGCCCGCCGTCGGCGTCCAGGAAGTACGTGTACGGCAGGCCGTTCAGTCCGAGGTCGGTCATCAGCTCGCCGTCGGCGTCGAAGGCGCTGGGGAAGGTGACGCCGGCTTCCGCGGCGAAGGACTCCGCCTGGGGGCGCCCGTCCTTGCTGATCAGGCCCATGACCCGTACCTGCCCAGCGGCGGCGTCCGCGAACTGCTGCATCAGCGGCAGTTCCTCGCGACAGGGCGTGCACCAGCTGCCCCAGAGGTTGAGCACCGTGGGCTGCCCGGGCGCGCGGGCGAGGTCCAGCGAGCCGCCGCCGGGACAGTGGAAGGAGAGCGCGGGCAGCAGGCCCGCGCCCTTCGCGGGCGTGTAGGACTGCTCGGGACACGGCTGGAGGGCGCTCGCGGCGGTCGCCGTAGGCGCGGTCGCGGAGCCCTCGTCCGCGGTGCACCCGCTCAGCGCGGCGGCCAGCACCAGCGCGGCGGCCGGGCGCGCGCCCCGCCGCATCACTCGGTATCCGAGGCGGCGGGCGTCTTGACCAGCGTCAGCGCCACCTCGGGGTCGACCGGGCCGATGCCGAACGACGGGCACCACTGGGCCAGCCCGCAGGCACCGCAGGCGGCCTTCTTGGCGTGGCAGACCCGGCGGCCGTGGAAGATCACGCGGTGGCTGAAATCGGTCCACTCCTTCTTCGGGATGAACTGGGCGACCTCGGCCTCGACCTTGACCGGGTCCTCCTCCGCCGTCCAGCCGAACCGGCGAACCAGCCGGCCGAAGTGCGTGTCGACGGTGAGGCCCGGCACCCCGAAGGCGTTGCCCAGGACGACGTTGGCGGTCTTGCGTCCCACACCCGGGAGGGTGACCAGATCGGCCATCCGGCCGGGCACCTGGCCATCGAACCGCTCGATGAGGGCCTGACTGAGCCCCAGCACGGAGTTCGCCTTCGCCCGGAAGAACCCGGTCGGCTTGAGGATCTGCTCGAGCTCGGCGCGGTCGGCCCCGGCCAGGGCGACGGCGTCCGGATACTTCGCGAACAGCGTCGGCGTCACCTTGTTGACCATCTTGTCGGTGGTCTGCGCCGACAGGACCGTGGCCACCAGCAGCTCGAACGCGTTCGTGAAGTCGAGCTCGCAGTGGGCGTCCGGGTGGATGACGGCGAGTTCCCGCGCCATCCGCCGGGCCCGCCGGGTTCGGGAGAGCGGCGACTCGCCCGGGTCGAACGGCGAGGCGCCGGTACGGGCGGCCTTCGTGGGACGACGGACCGGAGCGGGACGCGCGTACGCGGGCTCGGGAACGGGCACAGACACGCAGTCGAGCGTAGGCGGCGACGGTGACGGTTCCCGTCGTGTCATCATCGGAACCGGACGCGGCACCGCCGCACTCACCACCAGAGCACGCCGAGCCCGAGGTCGAGGAGGTTGCTGTGGTCGCCCTCAGCGTCATCCTCTTCCCCCCGCTCCTGATCGCCTTCCTGCTCGTGATGGAGCGCGTCGAGGAGCCCCTGCGCCGACCGGCCTCCCCGCGGGAGGTCTCGGAGTTCCTCAACACCGCGAGCGCAGGTGAGGTCGACACCCTCGCCACCTCCGGTATCCGCCGCGCCCTCTTCCGCTGGCGCCGGCGCCGGAGCGGCCGCGGGAAGACCTCGAACCCGCCGTTGGTCTGAGACCGACTCCTCCTCCGAGATCCGTCCTCCGCAGGCGGGTGTGCCCCATGCCA
Source organism: Blastococcus sp. (assembly GCA_025963345.1). GTDB lineage: Bacteria > Actinomycetota > Actinomycetes > Mycobacteriales > Geodermatophilaceae > Blastococcus_B. Next base: position 6,735 of record JAOPUS010000313.1, read on the forward strand.
CTCGCTCGGAGGGGGGACGCGTCCGCCCACCGAACGGGTGACGGATGGCACAGCCGCCTAGACTCCCTCCGGACACGGACGCCTCTGCGTCCGTCGGAACGGTTGCGAGAGGACGTGCAGTGGACGAGGTGCTGGCCCAGTCCGGGCTCTTCCAGGGGCTTTCGGATGAGGCGGTGGAGCCGGTCGTCAGTCGACTGGAGATGCTCACGCTGCCCCGTGGCCGTGTCGTCTTCAACGAGGGCGAGCCGGGCGACAGCCTCTACATCGTGACGGCGGGCAAGATCAAGCTCTCCCGCCGGTCCCCCGACGGCCGCGAGAACGTGCTGGCCGTCATGGGCCCCTCGGACCAGTTCGGTGAGCTGTCGGTCTTCGACCCCGGCCCCCGCACGGCGACCGCGACCGCCGTCACGGACGTGAAGCTGGCCCGGATGCCGCAGTCGGTGCTGCGGCTCTGGATCGAGGCGCACCCCCAGATCGGCGAGCAGCTGCTGCGCGTCCTGGCCCGCCGGCTGCGCCGCACCAACGACTCGGTCGCCGACCTCATCTTCACCGACGTCCCCGGCCGCGTGGCCAAGGCGCTGCTGCAGATGGCCGACCGCTTCGGCAGCCGCGAGACCGACGGCCTGCGCGTGAAGCACGACCTCACCCAGGAGGAGCTGGCCCAGCTCGTCGGCGCCTCCCGCGAGACGGTGAACAAGGCGCTGGCCGACTTCGTGCACCGCGGCTGGATCCAGCTGCAGGGCAAGTCGGTCGTCGTCCTCGACGAGGAACGCCTGCGCCGCCGCGCGCGCTGACACCCCAGCGTTGAACCACTGAGGCCCGGAACCGCAACGGTTCCGGGCCTCGGTGGTTCACAGGGTGGACCGGTCGCGGGGCCCGGAGGGTCCCCGACCGGGACACGGGGACGCGCTCAGCGCAGCCACGGGAGGGCTCCTGGCCGCGGTGTGGCCCGGAGGGTCACGAACGGCATGGCGGTGTGACCCGGAGGGTCACGAGGGCAATGGCATGACCACCCGGATCCGCGTCCCGTCCTCGAGCACTGCCCAGAACCCGTCGGCGGTCTTCTCGAACGTCGGGCTGATCGGGTGCAGCGGTTCCGGTGGCGAACCGGCCAGGGCGGCCGCGACATCCGGGAACGGCGCCAGCTGACCGAGCGTGTGCGTCGTCGGCGGGAGCATCGGCCGGCTCCCGGCGCTCATCTCCGCCAGCGCTGCCGCGGGCGTGAGCCACTCGGCCTCGTCGGCCTCACCGGACACGTGCCGCGCCTCCTGCCCGACCGGCAGGGCCGCTGCGAAGAACTTGGTGTCGTAGCGCCGGGTCTCCACGGGTGGGGTGATCCAGTGCGCGAACGGCCGGAGCAGGTCCGAACGCAGGGCCAGGCCCCGGCCGGCGAGCAGTTCGGCGAGGGACAGCTCCCGGGCCAGCAGCGCCTGGCGCTGCTCCTCCCAGTCGTCACCGGACACGTCCGGGACGACGGCGCCGGTCGTCGGATCACCGGCCAGCAGCACGCCGGCCTCCTCGAACATCTCCCGGACGGCGGCGCAGACGAGTTCGCGGGCGGTCCGCTCGTCGCAGCCGAAGGCCTCCGCCCACTCCGTGGGCGACGGTCCGACCCAGGCGATCTCGGTGTCGCCGTCCCGCGGGTCGACCCCACCGCCGGGATAGGCGGTCATCCCGCCGGCGAAGGGCATGCCCTTGGTGCGGCGCAGCAGGTAGACCTCGAGGCCGGGAACCCCGTCCCGCAGCAGCAGCACGGTCGCCGCCTGTCGCGGTTCCGAAGCCGTCACCGGAGCTCCGGTCAACGGAGTTCGACGGTGAGCTCGACCTCCACCGGGGCGCCCAGCGGCAGCTCGGCGACACCGATGGCGCTGCGCGCGTGCCGGCCGGCCTCGCCGAAGATCTTCCCGAGCAGCTCGCTGGCGCCGTTGACCACCCGCGGCTGGCCGGTGAAGCCCTCGGCGCTGGCGACGTAGCCGACGACGCGCACGATCCGCGCGACGGAGTCCAGGCCGACGAGTTCGTCGATCGCGGCCAGCGCATTGAGGGCGCAGACCTTCGCATCGGCCGCGGCCGCCTCGACGTCGACCGAGCCGCCGACCTTGCCGGTCCGTCGCAGGCCGCCGTCGACGAAGGGCAGCTGGCCGGACGTGAAGACGAGCGAGCCGCTGCGGACGGCGGGCACGTAGGAGGCGACCGGCGCGGCCACGGCGGGCAGCCGGATGCCGAGCTCGGCCAGCCGCGCGTGCCAGCTCTGGGCCGGCGCGGAGACGGGGTCGGTCATGCCGGGCGCTTGAGGTAGGCGACGAGCTGGTCGGAGCCGCCGGGACCGGGCAGGACGGTCACCAGCTCCCACCCGTCGACGCCCCAGGAATCGAGGATCGCCTTGGTGTTGTGGATCAGCAGCGGGATCGTGGCGTACTCCCACGTGCGGCGGGCCGGTTCACTCATGGCTGGACGCTAGCGCAGCCTCGGCCCGCTGCTCCTAGGCTGGTACAGGTGAGCCCCGATCCCTCCCCCGCGCGACTGCACGTCGTCACCGGCAAGGGCGGGACCGGCAAGACCACCGTCGCCGCCGCCCTGGCCCTCGCCCTGGCCGCGGACGGGGGTTCCGTCCTGCTCGTCGAGACCGAGGGCCGGCAGGGCATCGCCCAGCTCTTCGACACCCCGCCGCTGCCCTACCAGGAGCGCCGGGTGGCCGTCGCCCGCGGCGGCGGCGAGGTGAAAGCCCTGGCCATGGACGTCGAGGAGGCCCTCCTCGACTACCTGGACATGTTCTACAACCTGCGGCGGGCCGGCCGGGCGCTGCGCAAGATGGGCGCGATCGACTTCGCCACGGCCATCGCGCCCGGCCTTCGCGACGTGCTGATCACCGGGAAGATCAAGGAGGCGGTGACCCGCCGCCACGACGGCCGACAGGTCTACGACGCCGTCGTCGTGGACGCGCCCCCCACCGGCCGGATCACCCGGTTTCTCGGGGTCACCGCCGAGATGTCCCAACTGGCCCGCTCCGGCCCGATCAAGACCCAGAGCGACGGCGTCATGGCGGTGCTGCGCTCGCCGCAGACCGCGGTGCACCTGGTCACCCTGCTCGAGGACATGCCGGTGCAGGAGACCACGGACGCGATCGCCGAGCTGACGAAGGCGGAGCTGCCGATCGGCTCGGTCATCGTGAACATGGCGGCGGAGCCGGTGCTGCCCGTCGACGGCATGACCCGCGCGGCCGAGGGCCTCCTGACCGGCTCCGAGCTCCTGCCCGCGCTGGCCGCCGCCCATCTGAACGACGCCGCGACGATCGCCGAGGCGCTGGTCTGCGAGGTCACCGAGCACGCCCGCCGCTGGGCCGCGCAGGACGCCCTCCGGGACGAGGTGGAGGCGCTCGGCCGCCCGACCGTCGAGCTGCCACTGCTCCCCGGGCCGATGGACGTCGGATCGCTGTTCGAGCTCGCCGGCCGCCTCGAGGACCACCTGCGCAGCCGGGTCGCCGCCTGATGGCCACGCGCTCCGAGGACATCGAACCGCAGCCCAGGGCCGCCCGCCCGGCCGCTCGACCGGGTCCCCTCGCGCCGCCCATGGAGCTGGCCGAGCTGATCAACGACCGCGAGACGCGGATCATCGTCTGCTGCGGTTCCGGCGGCGTGGGCAAGACGACGACGTCGGCGGCGCTCGCGCTGGCCGCGGCCGAGGCCGGCCGGACGGTCGTCGTCCTCACCATCGACCCGGCCCGGCGGCTGGCCCAGTCCCTCGGCCTGGTGGAGCTGGACAACGAGCCACGGCGGGTCCATATCCCCAACAGCTCGGCCACCGGGGCCGAGGGCGAACTGCACGCGATGATGCTGGACATGAAGCGGACGTTCGACGACGTCGTCGCCGCTCACTCCACGCCCGAGCGGGCCGAGGCGATCCTCGAGAACCCCTTCTACCAATCCCTGTCGTCATCCTTCTCCGGGACGCAGGAGTACATGGCGATGGAGAAGCTGGGCCAGCTGCGGGCCAGCGACCAGTGGGACCTGATCATCGTCGACACCCCGCCGTCCCGGTCGGCGCTGGACTTCCTGGACGCCCCGAACCGGATGAGCCGCTTCCTCGACGGCACGATGATCCGGCTGCTCACGGGTGGCGGCCGCGCCGGGCTCAAGTTCGCCAGCGCCGGGTTCATGTTCTTCAGCCGGATCATCAGCAAGATCCTGGGCGGCCAGCTGCTGCGGGACATCTCCGCCTTCGTCGCCGCGCTGGACACGATGTTCGGGGGCTTCCGCGAGCGGGCGACCGCCACGTACGAGCTGCTCCGCCGTCCCGGCACCTGGTTCGTCGTCGTCGCCTCCCCCGAGCCGGACGCGCTCCGGGAGGCCTCCTACTTCGTCGACCGGCTGTCGGCGGAGGGCATGCCGCTGGCCGGGCTGGTGCTCAACCGCACCCATCCCCCGGCGACGACGGCGTTGTCGGCCACCCGGGCCGAGGGCGCGGCCGAGGAGGTCGCCGAGTCCGGGGTCGAGGGTGCGGAGGTCGCGGCCGCGGCGCTGCGGGTGCACGCCGACCGCATGGTGGTGGCCGCCCGCGAGCAGCACCTCGCCGACCGGTTCACCAGCGCCCACCCGGAGGTCGCCGTCCGCACCGTCCCGGCCGCCGCCGGTGACGTCCACGACCTCGACGGGCTCCGCGTCATGGCCGGGGAGCTGACCGCCCCGGACGCGGACACCCCGACCGGCACGCCGCGCACCCGAGTGCTGCCCGCGCGCCGAGGCTGAACCGGGCGGTCCGGGCGTTCGGGCACGTATCCTCGGCGCCGATGTCGGAGAACGTGCAGTCCCAGACCCCGTCCCGTGGCCGTCTGATCGCCAAGCTCGCCGCGACGATCGTCGTCGCCGGGGCTCTGCTTGCCGGTCTGCTGTTCCCGTGGGTCGGCGGGACGGGGCTGGTGGCCCGCAATTCCGCGTCGCTGCTCGACGCTCTGCCGGTCGAGCTGACCGACAAGACGCCGGCCGGCAACAGCCAGGTGCTGGCCGCCGACGGCTCGCTGATCACGAACTTCTTCTCGAACAACCGCACGCCGGTGGCCCCCGACCAGATCTCCGACGTCATGAAGCAGGCCCTGGTCGACATCGAGGACTCGCGGTTCTACGACCACAACGGCCTGGACGTGCAGGGCACGCTGCGCGCCCTCGTCACCAACGTGGCGGCCGGCTCGGTCCAGGAGGGTGGCTCCACCCTCACCCAGCAGTTGGTCAAGCAGACGCTGCTGCAGACGGCCACCACGCCGGAGGAGCGGCGGGCGGCCACGCAGCAGGACGTCGCCCGCAAGCTGCGGGAGGCGCGGCTGGCGCTCGCCCTGGAGGAGACCTACTCCAAGGACGAGATCCTCGCTCGCTACCTGAACATCGTGTACTTCGGCGAGGGCGCCTACGGCATCCAGGCCGCCGCGCAGAAGTACTTCAGCGTGAACGCCGTCGATCTCACCCTCCCCCAGGCCGCCATGCTCGCCGGACTGGTGCAGAGCCCGACCAACGACGACCCGATCACCCAGCCCGAGAACGCAGCCAACCGGCGCAACCAGGTGCTGCAGCGGATGAACACCCTCGGGCACATCACCGACCAGGAACTGACCGACATCTCGGCGCAGCCGGTCGCGGTGGTCCAGGGCGCCGACCCGCCGAACGGCTGCATCGACGCCGCTGTGGGTGCGTTCTTCTGCGACTACCTCTACAGCTACCTCACCGGCACGCTGGGGCTGAGCGAGAACGACATCAAGAACGGCGGCTGGACCATCCAGACGTCGCTGCGCCCGGACATGCAGGTCGCCGGCGACCAGGCGGTGCTCAACACCCTCGCCATGGGCGACGAGCTCGTCGGCACGTACACCGCCGTGGAGCCCGGCACCGGGAAGGTCCTGGCGATGGCGAACAACCGCCGGTACGGGTGCGACGCCCCCGAGTGCGAGTCGGTCAACCTCAACGTCGTCCCGAGCAGGGGCTCCGGGTCGACCTTCAAGGTGTTCACCGCCGCCGCGGCCCTGGAGCAGGGGTACTCGAAGTACTACACGCTGACGACGGGCGACCCCTACACCTCGCGCGTCTACAAGGACGGCGCCGGGCCCTACCGCGTGCCGAACGCCGCCAACTACCCGGCGACGCTGGACATGGAGAAGGCGCTCTACATGTCCTCCAACACGTACTTCCTGGCGCTGGAAGACGCTCTGGGTTCCGTGGAGGGACCGGTCCGGATGGCCCAGCGAATGGGCATGCACTTCGACGCCGCCAACCAGTCCCCGGCCGACAAGATCATCGCCGAGAACCGCGGCTCCTTCACGTTCGGCACCGACGCGGTGAGCCCGCTGGATCTGGCCAGCGCCTACTCGACGCTCGCCGCGGGTGGCACCCAGTGCGACCCGACGCCGGTCGTCCAGATCCTCGGCCGCGATGGCAAGCCGGTGACGGGGGACGACGGTCAGCCGGTCGTCAAGGCCGACAACTGCACGCCGGAGGCGATCCCCGCCGGGGTGGCCACGACGCTGAACCAGATGCTGCGCAAGGACGTCGAGCCGGGGAACAGCGGTCAGACCGCGTCCCGCGCCTACATCGACGGCCACCAGATCGCGGGCAAGACCGGGACGATCAACAACAACGCCTCGGTCGCGTTCGTCGGTTACACGCCGGAGTACACGGCCAGCGTGCTGGTGTTCAACTCGGCCGCGGACAAGTCCGTCGGCGGGTTCGGTGGCGGCAAGGGCGCCACGATCTGGCACGACGCGATGCTGCCGATCCTCTCCAACCAGCCGACGGCGGAGTTCCCGGCGGAGGACCCGGCCGTGGCCAACGGGAACACCCAGCTCGTGCCCAGCTGCTCCTCGGCGAGCGCGTGCGAGTCCGCGCTCGCGCAGGCCGGCTTCCAGTCGTCGACCCGCGAGGTGGACAGCGACCAGCCGGCCGGCACCTTCCTGGGCACCAGCCCGGCCGCCGGCACCCGCGCGAACGTGAACCAGACGGTGACCATCCAGGTCAGCAACGGTTCCGCGGTGCCGCCTCCGGCCGAGCCCGCGCCCGCACCCGCCACGACTGGTGGCGGTGGTGGCGGTGGTGGCGGCGGCGGGAACCCCGGCGGTGGCGGCGGCGGCCGAGGCGGGGGCAATCCCGGCGGGGGCCAGAACAACAACTGACCCCGGGCGTCAGCCCAGCTGCCGGCGCACCTCAGCGGCGACGCGCCCGCCGTCCGCCCGTCCGGCCACGGCTCCCTGCACGGCGCCCATGACCTTGCCCATGTCCTTCATTCCCAAGGCGCCGGTTCGGGTGATGACGTCGGCGACGATCGCCGCGAGATCGGCGTCCTCGAGCTGTGCCGGCAGGTAGCCCGCCAGCACCTCACCCTCGGCCTGCTCCCGCTCCGCCTGCTCGGTACGGCCGGCCCCCCCGAACGCCTCGGCGGCCTCCCGGCGCTTCTTCGCCTCCCGGCGCAACACGGCCTGGACCTCGTCGTCGCTCAGGACGCGGGCCTCCTTGCCGGAGACCTCCTCGGCGGAGACCGCGGACAGCACCATGCGGAGGGTGGCGGTCCGCAGCTCGTCGCGGGCTTTCATGGCGCTGGTCAGGTCGGCGCGCAGTTGTTCCTTCAGATCAGGCACTCCCCCAGCCTGACACGGGAGGCGTGCGACCGGCGCACGTAGGCTCTGCGACCGTGCGCTGGTACACCGCTCTTCCCGCCGCCGCCGTCGCTTCCGGCGCCGCGGTCACCGCCTACGCGAGCCTCTACGAGCGCAACCGGTGGACGCTGCGCCGCTTCGACGTCCCGGTCCTGGCCCCCGGCTCGGCGCCGCTGACCGTGCTGCAGATCTCCGATCTGCACATGACCGCGAACCAGCGCTCCAAGCAGGAGTGGGTCGCCGGCCTCGCCGCGCTGGAGCCGCACATGGTGATCAACACCGGCGACAACCTGGCCGGCTTCGACGCCGTCCCGGGCACGCTGAAGGCGATGGAGCCGCTGCTGGACCTGCCGGGCGCGTTCGTGCTGGCCAGCAACGACTACTACGCCCCGCGGCCGAAGAACCCGCTGAAGTACTTCAAGAAGAACCACAAGCGGGTGCACGGGAACCCGTTGCCGTGGCGCGACCTGCGCGACGGCATGCGCGACCGGGGTTGGCTCGACCTCACCAACGCCACCGGCGAGCTGACCGTCGACGGACGGCGGATCGTGTTCGCCGGCGTGGACGACCCGCACCTGAGGCTCGACCGGTACGACGACGTCGGCGGACCGGCCGATCCCGCCGCGGACCTCCGGCTGGGCCTGGTGCACTCCCCCGAGCCGCGAGTGCTCGACCGGTTCGCTGGTGACGGCTACGACCTGCTGCTGTGCGGGCACACCCACGGCGGTCAGCTGCGGGTGCCCTTCTACGGGGCGCTGGTCACCAACTGCGGCATCGACCGGGAGCGGGTGCGCTGGCTGCACCGCTGGGCCGAGCCGTCGGCCGGTCACCCCGCGGGCACCTGGCTGCACGTCTCGGCCGGTCTGGGCACCAGCCCCTACGCGCCGGTCCGGTTCGCCTGCCCGCCGGAGGCAACCCTGCTGACGCTCACCGCCCGGCCCGCCGCCGGGGCGCAGGAACGGGAGAGTTAGACTCCTCCAGGACCTCGGGGTGTGGCGCAGCTTGGTAGCGCGCGTCGTTCGGGACGACGAGGCCGCAGGTTCAAATCCTGTCACCCCGACGCACTGCTCAGGGGCCGCCACCGGCGGCCCCTGAGTCGTTTCCGAAGCTCCTTCGGCCCGGGTCCGGGCGATATCGTCGGTCCGGGGCCGTGGCCGCGGCACCAGGACGGTGGAGCCGGTTCATGCGACGTCCCGGGTCGGTGGTGCTCGCCCTGCTGGCGGCATGCCTGCTGACCGGGGCGACGACGTCGGCGGCGTCCGCGCAGGCGCCTGATCCGGAGACGGCGGGAGCCGGGCCGGTCGTCGTGGTCGGCGTGCCGGACCTCCGCTGGCAGGACGTGGCCCCGGCGACGACTCCCACGCTGTGGCGACTGGCGAGCCGGTCGTCCGTCGCCGCGATGACCGACCGTTCCGGGGAACCGATCACCCGTCGCGCAGCCGGCTGGGTCAGCCTGAACGCCGGCACCCGAGCGCGCGCGGACGTCCCCCCGGCCGTGGTCCCCGACCCCGGCGATCCGGCCCAGCTCCACGCGCTGCGCGCGGCGAACGCGGGAGCGGCCTACCAGGCGCAGGTGGGGGCGCTCGGGGAAGCACTCCGCCGGGCCGGACTGGTCGTGGACGCGGTCGGTGGTCCCGGCGCGGTCCTCGGCGCGATGGCCGGCGACGGGACCGTCTCCACGAGCTCGCCCTCGGTCGCCGCCGCGCTGGTCGATGCCCACGCCGACGTCGTCGTCGTCGAGCTGCCACAGCTCTACGCGGTCGGCCGGCTGGACGCGGGTGCCGTGCAGGCCGCCCTGACCGCGATCGACGGCACGGTGGCCACGATTCTCACGACGCTGCCGCGGAACGCCTCCCTGCTGCTCGCCGGGGTCAGCGAGGGGCTCACCGGCCCGGCCCACCTGCACGTGGCGATGGCGACCGGTCCCTCGTTCGGGACCGGTGGGCTCACGTCGGCCTCCACGGGCCGGGACGGCGTCGTGCAGTTGATCGACGTGGCGCCGACCGTCCTGTCGCTGGCCGGATCACCCGTGCCCTCCGCGATGCCCGGGGCTCCCTGGCACGCGACGACGAACAGCGGCATCACGACCGCACGCGATGTCGCCGCGTTCGTCGAGCTGGACGAGCGTTCCGTGATCGTGCGGGCGTCCGTGCGGTGGTACTACCCCGCGGTGGCCGGGACGGCGCTGCTGTTCGTCCTGGTCACGCTGATCGCCTGGCAGCGGCGGCGGACCGGGATCCTCCGCCCCCTGGGCGCAGTCGTCGCCGCCGTTCCCCTCGCCGGCTACCTGATGCAGCTCGTGCCGTGGTGGCGGGCCGGCAGCTGGCCGCAGCTGCCGCTGACCTTCGGCATCGCGCTCGCACTCGGGCTGGCTGCCGCCTCCACGCCCTGGGCCGGGCGCCACCGCTGGGGTACCGCAGGCGTCCTCGGTGCGGTGACCATCGCCGTCATCATCGCCGACGCGGCAACCGGATCGCCGCTGTCGCTCGACGCACCCTTCGCGGACAACCCCATCATCGCCGGCCGGTTCCGCGGGATCGGCAACGTGGCCTTCGCCCTTCTCGGTGCGGCCACGCTGGTCCTCTCCGCAGCTGTGGCGGCCGGCCGCGACTCGCGTCGCGGCACCCTGACGGTGTGCGGGCTGGGCGCCCTCGCCGTCGCCGTCGATGGCCTCCCGGTGCTCGGCGACGACTTCGGCGGCGTACTGGCCCTGCTCCCGGCGGTCGCCGTGCTCGCCATCGTGGTGGCGCGGATCCGCATCTCCGGATGGCACGTCCTGGCGGTCGTGGTGGCCACGGCGCTCACCACAGGGCTCTTCGCGCTGAACGACTTCTCACGACCGCCGGCGCAACGGACCCACCTCGGTCGGTTCATCGCGCAGATCGGCGACGGCGTGGCGGGCACGGTCGTGCACCGCAAGCTGGACACCAGCCTGGGGACCTTCAGCACGGGATGGCCGCGCTGGATCGTGCTCGGCTGGGTCGTCCTCGCCCTGGCCGCCTGGCTCGGCCACCGGCGCGGCCGGCTCCGGGTTCCCGCCGCCGTGGACCTCCGCACCGCCCGGGGGCTGCTCATGGCGCTGGGCACCCTCGCGGTCCTGGGCGCGGCGGTCAACGACTCCGGTCTGGAGATCACCGCGTTCGCGTTCTACCTCGCCGCTCCCCTGCTGGTCCCCCTCCTGGAACCGACCGGCGCCTCGCCCCCGCCACCCTCACCCAAGTCGCGCGAGGTCGGCCGCGTGGGCACAGGTGGGCCGTGATCACGCTCGCGTGCTGGGTGGTCTCCGTCGCGGGCATGCTCACCGTGGCGGCACTGGGCCCCAGCGCTGCGGTGCCCACGATCCCGGGCAGCGCCGGATGGCCGCCGTACTCGCTGGACGCCCACCCTCCGGCCGGGCTGGTCTACAGCATCCAGATGGTCGCGGTCCTCGCCGGCGCGGTCGCGGCGTGGCGGCTGCTGACCGCAGCACGCCAGGAACAGGGGTGGGATCCGCGGTGGCTGCACGCCGCCGGCTTCCTGGTCGCCGGCGTGCTGACGCTGCTGCCGCCGGTGGGTGGGGACATCACGAGCTATCTCGCCTATGGGCAGGAGGCCGCCTCGGGCATCAATCCCTACACGGCGGGCCCGCAGTCTCCCGGCGTCCCGCCCGACCCCATCATCGAGGCGGTCGACTCCCCGTGGCAGACCACGCCCAGCATCTACGGACCGGGCTTCACCTGGATCTCGACCGTCATCGCCCACGTTGCGGGCGCCGACGGCCACATCGCGGCGACGTCGACCCGCCTCCTGATGACCGGCGCCTTCATCCTCACGGGCCTGATCCTCTCGGCGGTGTCCCGGACGGAGGCCGCACGACGCCGGGCCGCCGCCATGTGGAGCGCCAACCCCTTGATGATCTACGCGCTGGTCGCCGGCGCGCACGTCGACGCCCTCGCCGCGCTCGGCATCGTGGGCTCCCTCGTGCTCGTGCGGCGCTTCCCGCTGGGAGCAGGCGCGTTGGTCGGGCTGGCCGCGGGGGTGAAGCTGACCGGGCTGGTCGCGCTGCCCGGCCTGCTGTGGGCCGCACGCTCGCGCCCCCGCGCCTTGCTCGCGATCATCCTGGGCGCGGCTGCCGTGGCCGTGCCGTCGTACGCGGCGACCCACGGCGTCTTCACGCAGATCCGGCACGCCTCCCGCTTCTCGACCCCGGCCTCCCCGTGGCGCCCGCTGGCGTCGCTCATCCGGCAGGTGCTCGACCACACGACGGCCCGGTCGATCACCAGTGGCCTCGCCGGCCTGCTCGGGTTGGCGCTCGTGGCGTTGCTCCTCCGGCGCGGTCTGCCACCGGCCGCCGAGACGGCGGTCGGGCGCGCCGCCGCGATCACCGCGGCCTTCGCCGTCGGCTGGCTGCTGACGACGCCGTACGTGCTCCCCTGGTACGACGCGCTGGCCTGGGCGCCGCTTGCCCTGGTCGCGGCGTCATTCCTCGACCGCGTGCTCCTCGTGCACACGACGATGCTGACGATCGCCTTCGTCCCCGGGCGGGACGTGCCGCTCGCGGGCGCGACTGATCTGATCCACCGGGTGATGCACTCGGGCCTGTCCCCGGTGGTCCTCGCCGTGCTCGTCCTCGTGACCGTGCGGCTGGCTGCGCGCCGTCCGGTGGACGTGTCACTGCTCGCCGCCCTCCCGCCCCGTCCGGCTCCGTAGCGACGGACTACCGCCCGCACCGCGGCCAGGGGTCCTGGAACACTGGGCCCGATGAGCGCCGATGTCACCACCCTTCCGCCCGAGGTCACCGCACGCTGGCAGGCGCGCTTCCGTGCCCCGCGGGTGTCCCTGCCGGAGTGGGCCCAGGACGCCCCGCACCGCAACATCTACTCCTCCGACGTCAGCGGCGTCGTCGAGCAGTACGCGTGGGACCGCGAGACCGGCGAGCGCCGCCAGGTGACCGACCGCCCCAACGGGACGCTGATCAGCACGCTCAGCCCGGACGGCGACGCCATCTGGTGGTTCGCCGACACCGACGGGGACGAGTTCGGCATCTGGCAGACCCAGCCGTTCGCCGGCGGACCGGACACCGTCGCCGTTCCCGAGGTGGAGCCGGCCTATCCCGCGGGTCTCGAGGTCGGCCGCTCACTGGTCGCGATCGGCCGCTCCACCGACGACGGCAGCGAGCTGTGGCTGGCGCCGTCCGGCGGGGCGGCCCGGGTGATCTACCGGCACGACGACCCGGCCTCGGTCGACGCGCTCACCCGCGACGACGCGCTGCTGGTCATCTCCCACTCCGAGCACGGCGACCCCCGGTACCCGGCGCTGCGCGTCCTCCGGACCACCGACGACACCGTCGTCGCGGAGAAGTGGGACGGCGAGGGCCGTGGCCTGCACGCGCTGGAGTTCGGCCCCCTGCCCGACGACCGGCGGCTGCTGGTCGGTCACGAGCGGCGCGGCCGCGAGGAGCTGCTGCTCTGGGACGTCGCCGCCGACTCCGAGACCGAGATCGTGCTGGACCTGCCCGGCGACGTGACCGCGGGCTTCTACCCGGACGGCTCGGCGCTGCTGGTCGGCCACGACCACGCCGCCCGCAGCGAGCTGTACCGCTACGACCTGACCACCGGCGCGCTGGAGAAGCTGGACACCCCGACCGGCGTCGTCCGCGGCGCGACCGCCCGCCCGGACGGCACCGTGGAGCTGGCCTGGTCGAACTCCGAGCTGCCCCCGGTCGTCCGCCGGGCCGACGGTCCGGTCGTGCTGTCGGTGTCCGACGATGAGCCGCCCGCGGCCTACCCGGTCGAGGACCGCTGGGTACCCGGGCCGGGCGGCGACGTGCACGCCCTGCTGGTCCGCCCCGAGGGGCCGGCCCCGTACGCGACCGCCTTCCTGGTCCACGGCGGCCCCGAGGCGGCCGACGACGACTCCTACCGTGCCCGCCGGGCGGCCTACGTGGACGCGGGGTACGCCGTCGTCCACGTGAACTACCGCGGCTCCACCGGCTACGGGAGCGCCTGGCGGGACGCGCTCACCGGCCGCCCGGGGCTGACCGAGCTCGAGGACGTCGGCGCGGTCTACGACGCGCTCGTGGCCGAGGGGATCGTCGACCCCCAGCGCGCGCTGCTGTCCGGGGGTTCGTGGGGCGGGTTCCTCACGCTGCTCGGTCTGGGCACCCAGCCCGAGCGCTGGGCGGCGGGCATCGCCGAGGTGCCGGTGGCGGACTACCTCGCCGCGTACGAGGACGAGATGGAGGGCCTGCGGGCCTACGACCGGGCGCTGTTCGGCGGCTCACCGGACGAGGTGCGCGACGTCTACGTGCGGTCCTCGCCGA
>JAOPUS010000314.1 GCA_025963345.1 Blastococcus sp.
GGTGACGAGGACGACCGCGGGCGGCACGAGCGTCAGCTCACTTCTTGTTGCGACGCTGAACGCGCGTCTTCTTCAGCAGCTTGCGGTGCTTCTTCTTCGCCATCCGCTTGCGCCGCTTCTTGATGACCGAACCCATGTGTGCTCCCACGTCGTCGCAAAATGTCTGCTCGTACGCGACCACCCGGGCCATCGGCCCGGTGTCGCCCGGCGCCCGAGCCTACCCGGCCGCCCCGCGGCGACGTTGCCGCGGGCGAGCCGGACGAACGACGAATGGCTGAAGGGCTCAGGCGATGTCGGTGTACGCGTCGCGCAGGTAGTCCTGAACGGCCCGCTCCGGCACGCGGAAGGAACGGCCGACGCGGACGGCGGAGAGCTCGCCGGCGTGGACGAGGCGGTACACGGTCATCTTCGAGACGCGCATCATCCCGGCCACCTCGGCCACGGTCAGGAAGGTGACGGCCTGACGGGGGGCCGGAACGCTCGGGCGGCCGACGGGCATGGCGGCGGGGTGCTGAGCCGGGATGGGGCGGGCCATCGTGGCGGCCATCGGACGGCCGATCGGACGGGGGCCGGGCACACCCGGACGACCGAGGGCGGGGGCTGCTGAGCGCTGGGGCATGGTCATGTCTTCGTCTCCGGGCCTAGCTCGCGTCGTGGCGCCGGCTTCCCCACCGGCAACTGAACACGCACGTGCTGCAACAGAGCGTAAGGGGACAGGCGTGACAGGAGCGATGGTTGAATCGAACAGGCGGACCGGTCCGTCCTCGGCAGAACTACACCTATGGAACCCCTGCGAACTGTTGTGCGGCGAGTTTCGCGACACGGTCACGATCCGATGACAGACAGTGCTGGCACCGTGTCGACATGTGGGCTACTGTGCCGGGCTTGCCGTCGCACCGGCCGCAACCACCCCACGGTCCCCTCGAGTCAGGCTCGTCCCTACCGAGGTCCCTGACTGTGGTCCCGCCCGAGTTCCACCGAGCGGGCGTGGGCGGCCTCGATGGCGGCCATGAGCGCCGCCCGGACTCCGTGCCGCTCCAGCTCCCGGATGGCGGCGACGGTCGTGCCCCCGGGGCTGGAGACCGCCTCGCGTAGCTGGACGGGGTGCTCCCCCGAGTCGCGCATCATCACCGCGGAACCCAGCGCGGTCTGGACGACCAGGTCGGCCGCCAGCGCCCGCGGCAGGCCCAGCAGGATCCCCGCATCGACCATCGCCTCGACGAGGTAGAAGAAGTAGGCCGGTCCACTGCCGGACAGCGCCGTGACGGCGTCCTGCTGGCTCTCCGGTACCCGGCGCACCTGCCCGACCGCGGCCAGCAGCGCCTCGGCCTCGTCCAGGTGCTCCTCCCCCGCGTGCGCGCCCGCCGAGAGCACGCTCATGCCCTCGTCGACGAGCGCCGGTGTGTTGGGCATGACGCGGACGACGGGGACGCCGGCCGGTAGCGCCGCCTCGATCCGCGCCGTGGGTACCCCGGCGGCGACGGAGACGACCAGGTGCCCGTCGTCGACCACTCCGGCCAGCAGGGACAGCAGCGTGTCGATGTCCTGCGGCTTGACCGCCAGCAGCAGCACCCGCGCCCGGGCCGCGGCGTCGGCGAGGTCCAGGGCGGCAACGCCGTAGCGCTCGGCGAGCTGCGCGGCACGCTCGGGGCTGCGCTCGCAGACGAGGATCCCGTCGGGGCCTCCACGGCGGACCAGCCCCGAGAGCAGGGCCTCACCGATCTTCCCGCCGCCGATGATGGCCAGACCGCGGCGCCCGTCGGCGCTCATGCCCGGCCACCGAGACGCCGGACCACGAGGGCGGCAGCTCCCCCACCGGAGGGGACGGCGACGCGGACGGCGTAGCCGCCCGCCAGCAACCGGTGCTGCTCGTCGGTCAGGACTCCGTAGGGCATGACGTGCTCCCAGCTGTCGGGGGTTCGGCCGTTCCAGGCCGCCCGCTCTCCGGCGATGGCGATCAGCCGCCGGTCGGACGCGGCGATCTCCGGATGACCGTCACCGGCCATGAGGACGTTGAGGCAGCGCACGAACGCGAGGTCGGCAGCGGCGCCGCGGCCCTCGGTCAGCCGCACCCGGCCGGACGCGTGCGCCCGGCAGCGCGCCTCGGCCCCGGGCTCACCCGCAGGGACGACGATGCCGGGACCGGGCAACGCGGCCTCACTGCCGGCCAGCAGGACGGGCAGCCCGGCCGCCGCGGCGGTAGCAGCCAGACGACTTGTGGCCGGGCCACCCAGTTGGTCAGCGGGCAGGGTCAGCTCGCAGTCGGCGGCCAGTCCCGCCGCGTGGATCTCCCCGATGAGCACGACGAACTCGGCGACGGCCTCGACACCGGGTGCGGGAGTGTGCTCGAGCGCGACTCGGCGTCCGTCGCTCACCAGCTCCCCGGCGACCCGCACGGCGTCCTCGATCCGGGGGCCGGCGACCAGCCGCCCGGTGAACAGGCCGGTGAGCACACGACCGACCAGCGGCCGCGCCAGCAGGCGGCGCGCCTCGGGACTGCTTCGCACGGGCACGTGGAAACCGTAGTGCGCCGGTGTGTGCCCTGATCGGGGCCCGGGTAGCGGCGCTGACATGGCAGGAGAACTGAACGGGATGAAGGTGGCCGTGCTGGCGACGGACGGCGTCGAGCAGGTGGAGCTGGACCGGCCGTGGCAGGCACTCGAGGAGGCCGGCGCCGAACCGGAGCTGGTCTCGCTCGAGGGCGGCACGATCACCGCCTACAACCACATCGACAAGGGCGACAAGAAGACCGTCGACGCCGTCGTGAGCTCGGCCGATCCGGACGGCTACGGCGCGCTGGTCCTCCCCGGGGGCGTCATCAACGGCGACTTCGTGCGCGCCGACGCCGACGCGGTGGCGTTCGTGACGTCCTTCTTCGAGGCGGGCAAGCCGGTGGCGGCGATCTGCCACGCGCCCTGGGTGCTCATCGAGGCCCGCGTGGTGAAGGGCCGACGCATGACGTCGTGGCCGTCCCTGCAGACCGACCTGCGCAACGCCGGCGCCGAGTGGGTGGACGAGGAGGTCGTCGTCGACGGCAATCTGATCACCAGCCGCAAGCCCGACGACCTGGACGCGTTCAGCGCGGCGATCGTCGAGGAGTTCGCGCGCAGCGACGCCGACGAGGAGGACGCCGACTGACCGGAGCTGCTCGCCGGCGGGTCAGGAACCGCTGGCGAGCAGCCCGGCAGCCGGCGCGATCGTGAGCAGGGTCCCGGCGAACACGAGGATGGCCAGCAATCGCGGGCCCACCGGTTCGCGGCCCTGCTTCTGCCGCCAGACGCCGACGCCGGTGACGAGGGCGGTGACCGCCAGCGGGGCCAGCAGGACGGCGACGTGCGGCAGGTTCTCCCAGAGCAGGGTGGCCGCGAAGTAGACGCCGACCCCCGCGGCCAGAGCGATGATCAGCTCGCCGGCGAAGCGCAGCCAGGCCAGCGCGCTCTCCCGCGGCGTGGAGTGCAGATCGTCGGCGTCCTCGAACTGCTCGGGCCGGACGACGGGGATGGGGCCGGTCGACGGGTGTTCCGGCGCGGGTGCCGCCCGCTGTGCCGTCCGCTCGGAAGCCACCCGCTCCGAGACGCGCTCCGAGGCACGCTGGGACGGGCGCTGCGCGGCGCGCTGCGGTTCCGGCTCGGGAGCGCGGCGCTCGCGGACCGGGGCGCTCGCCGCGGCGG
>JAOPUS010000336.1 GCA_025963345.1 Blastococcus sp.
CGGTCCTTGAGCCGGAACAGGTTGTCGCCGTACTCGGTCCAGCGGCCGGTCACCTCGTAGGGCTCCCGCGGCAGCAGCGAGGGGAAGTGCACCTCCTGCGCGCCCATCGCGTCCATCTCCTCGCGGATGACGCGCTCGACGTTCCGGAACACGCGGAAGCCCAGCGGCAGCCAGGTGAACCCGCCGGGCGCGGCCCGGCGGATGTACCCGCCGCGCACGAGCAGCCGGTGGCTCGGGACCTCCGCGTCGGCCGGGTCGTCACGCAGGGTCCGCAGGAACAGGGTCGACATCCGCAACAGCACGGTGCGAAGTCTCCCAGCCCGACTCAACCGTCCGAGCCGTGGCCTCCGCCGCCTCGTCCTGTGGAGTCGTCGCCGGGCGGGTCGTCCGAGCCGTGGCCGCCCGAGGAGTCCTCAGCGGAGGACGGTGCCGCCGGTGACGTGGGAACCGGCGAACCGGCGTCGTCACGCGGGCCCTCGACGGAGAACTGCGGTCCCCCGTCGACGCAGACCATGCGGATCTCGACCTTCTGGGCGCCGTTCCTGAACTCGACCTTGCCCGGCTGAGAGGAGTCGTCGACCCACCAGCCGGACGAGGGGGCGAAGGCGACGCCGGGCACCCCGGAGGCACAGGACGCGTAGACGGTGCCCCCCACGGTTGCCATCTCGCCCAGCGGGGAGACGGCGCCCGAGGTGGGTGCCGCCGCCGACGTGGCCGTGCTCGCGACGGGCTGGGGCCCGGGAGATACCGAGGCGCCGACGAGGGAGACGGCCAGGAAGCCCAGACCGACGGCCGCGGCGGCCGACGCGATCCACGCGGCGCCGAGGACGAGGGCGCGCTTCATGCCCAGAGCATGCAGCCGAATGGGTTAAGACCACCCCAAGACCGGGTCAAGACCGGGCCCGGACACCCCGGACGGGCGGAGCCGGGCGTTAGCGTCGCGCCGTGGCCCAGCTCTTGGTGGTGGAGGACGACGAGCGGATCCGCGCCGCCCTGATCCGGGCGCTGCGCGAACGCGGCCACGCCGTGAGCTCGGCGGGGACGGCGCTGGCCGGGCTGCGCCAGGCGGTCGAGGACCGCCCCGACCTCGTCGTCCTCGATCTGGGCCTGCCCGACCTCGACGGCCGGGAGATGCTGCGGATGCTGCGGGCGGTCTCGACGGTGCCGGTCATCGTGGCCACCGCCCGGGACGACGACGAGAGCATCGTGCAGGCCCTGGACGCCGGTGCCGACGACTACGTGCTCAAGCCGTTCCAGGCCGGCCAGCTCGAGGCCCGCATCCGCGCGGTGCTGCGCCGTGCCGCAGGGGCGGACGGCGGACCGACACCGGTGACCGTCGGCGACCTGACGGTCGA
This sequence comes from Blastococcus sp., assembly GCA_025963345.1. GTDB lineage: Bacteria > Actinomycetota > Actinomycetes > Mycobacteriales > Geodermatophilaceae > Blastococcus_B. The sequence continues at coordinate 1,356 of JAOPUS010000336.1, forward strand.
CCCGCGCAGCCGGCGGGTGACCCTCGCCGGGCAGCCGGTGGAGCTGGCGCCGAAGGAGTTCGAGCTGCTGGCCTACCTGGCCGCCCGGTCGGGCACCGTCGTCTCCAAGCGCGAGCTGCTCAGTGAGGTCTGGCAGCTGCCCTACGGCGGGTCGGACAAGACCGTCGACGTCCACCTGTCGTGGCTGCGCCGCAAGCTCGGCGAGAGCGCGGCCGAGCCGCGGCTGCTGCAGACCGTCCGCGGTGTCGGCCTCCGGCTGGCCGAGCCCGAACCGTGAGGCGGCAGATCACCCTGCTGGTGGCCGCCACGACGTCGGTGGTCCTGCTCGCGTTCCTCCTCCCCGCGGCCTCGCTGGTCGCCCGCGTGGCCGAGGCGCGGGCACTGGACGCGGCCCGCGCCCAGCTGCAGTTCCTGATCCCGTCGGTCGGTCTCGACGACCGCGCCCAGGTCATGGCGAACCTCATCGGCACCTCTCCCGACCTGACCGTGGCGGTGCGCTGGACCGACGACATCTGGCTCGACGAGACCGGCGCCCTGGCCGACGGCGACGCCCCTGCAAGTCCGACCCTGGTGGAGGGCACCGATGGGACGCGGCTGGTCCAGCCGGTCCGCCGGGTCGACGGGACGGCGGTCATCGAGGTCTTCGTGCCCGCCGCGCAGCTGCACGCGGGGGTGACCCGCACCTGGCTGGTCCTGGGCGGCCTCGGCGTCGTCCTGCTCCTGCTGGCACTGGGAGTGGCCGACCTGCTGGCCCGGTCACTGACCCGTCCGGTCACCGACCTGGCGGCGACCGCACACCGGCTGGGCAGCGGCGACTTGTCCGCCCGGGCGACACCCGCCGGGCCGCCGGAGGTGCGGGACGTGGCGACGGCGGTCAACCGGCTGGCCGGGCGGATCGACGAGCTCCTGGCCGCGGAGCGGGAGTCCGCGGCCGATCTGGCGCACCGGCTGCGGACCCCGCTGACCGCCCTCCGATTGGACGTCGAGGGGCTGCCGGACGCCGACCGCGCCCGGCTCCTCGCGGACGTGGACGCCGTCGGTCAGGGCATCGACGAAGTGATCTCCGAGGCGCGGCGGCCGATCCGGGAGGGTCTGGGCGCCGGCTGCGACGCGACGGCGGTCGTCGGCGAGCGGGTCCACTTCTGGTCCGTGCTGGCCGAGGAGGAGGGACGCGCGGTCACCGTCGAGCTGCCCGGGGTCCCGCTGCCCGTCCGCCTGGCCGCGGCCGACCTCGGCGCCGCGGTGGACGCCCTGCTCGGCAACGTCTTCTCCCACACCCCCGACGGGACGGCGTTCGCCGTGGCCGTGCGACCGAGAGCTGCCGGCGGCGCCGAGCTGAGGGTGTCCGACACGGGCCTGGGAACCGAGCCCGCCGCGGTCGAGCGCGGGAGCAGCGGCGGCGGGTCGACCGGCCTCGGCCTGGACATCGCCCGGCGTACCGCCGAGGCCTCCGGGGGCGAACTGCGCATCGCGTCGTCCCCCGCCGGCACGAGGGTCACCCTCGAACTCGGCCCGCCATGACACTGTCGCCCTCCGGGCGACACCGCGGCCAGGTGCCGCCCTGTTGCGCTGAGCCGATCCAGCCCTCGTCGGGGAGGCCTCCGGCCCGCCGCTCCTCGGGCTATGCGATGACCGTGCCCCGCAGCAGCATCCGTTGCGGTCGCTGCAACGTGTCGAGGTCGGCGCGCGGGTCGCTGTCGTAGACGACCAGGTCGGCCGGGGCCCCCTCCTCGATGCAGGACAGCCCCAGCCACCGACGGGCCGCCCAGGACGCGGCGGCCAACGCCACCTCGGCCGGGATCCCGGCGGCGTGCAGCGCACGCACCTCGTCGGCGATGACTCCGTGCTCGATGCCGCCACCGGCATCGGTGCCGGCGAAGACCGGTACCCCGGCCTCGAAGGCGGCCCGCACGACGGCGCCGGAGTTCGCGTACAGCCGCCGCATCGTGCTGGCGTAGGCGGGGAACTTCTTCTCCCCCGCCGCCGCGAACCCGGGGAAGTTCTCGACATTGACCAGCGTCGGGACGACGGCGGTGCCGCGGGCGGCCATGTCGGCGAGCAGGTCCTCGGTGAGCCCGGTGCCATGCTCGATGCAGTCGATACCCGCCCCGATCAGGCCGGGCAGTGCGTCGGTGCCGAAGGTGTGCGCGGTGACCCGCGCACCCTCCTCGTGGGCCGCGGCGATGGCGGCGGTGAGGACATCGGCCGGCCACTCGGGCGCGAGGTCGCCCGGCCCGCGGTCGATCCAGTCACCGACGAGCTTGACCCAGCCGTCACCGCGCCGGGCCTGCACCCGCACCTCGGCCACCAGGTCCCGGGGCTCCACCTCGACCCCGAGACCCGGGATGTACCGGCGCGGCGCCGCGATGTGCCGGCCCGCGCGGATGATCCGCGGCAGGTCCGGCTCGTCGTCCAGCGCGCGGGTGTCGACCGGCGAGCCGCAATCACGCAGCGCGAGGACGCCGGCCGCCCGCTCGGCCAGAGCCTGCTCGCGGAGCCCGTCGAGATCCTCGACGTGGCCGCCCCCCTTGCCGATGCCGACGTGGCAGTGCGCATCGACCAGACCGGGCAGCAGCCACCCGCCCCGACTGACCGTCTCTGCTCCCGGCACGGACTCGAAGGTGAACCGGCCGTCCCGCACCCAGACGTCCCGGTGCTCCCCCTCGGGCAGCACCACCCCCGAGAAGTGCAGCGCGGCCGTCACCGACCCGGCCGCTCGTCCCCGGGCTGGTCGAAGTTCAGCTTCGTCAGATCAGGAAGTCCCTGACCGGGCGGGAACCCGGGCATTCCACCCGGAAGCCCGCCCGCAGGGAAGCCGGCACCCGGCGGCAGGGCGGGGGCGCCCATGGGCCGACGGGCGGGACCGCCCCCCTTCGCCTTGCCCTTGCCCTTCTTGCCCTTCTTGGACTGGGCCTGCATCTGCCGGCCACGGGCCTTCTTCGACATCGGCCCCATGCCCGGCAGACCCATGCTGCCGGCCATCTGGCTCATCATCTTCTGCGCCTGGGCGAACCGCTCCAGCAGCTGGTTGACGTCGGTGACGCTCATGCCCGAGCCGTTGGCGATCCGGACCCGCCGCGAGGCGTTGATGATCTTGGAATTGACCCGCTCCTCCGGCGTCATCGAGCGGATGATCGCCGCGGTGCGGTCGAGGTCGCGGTCGTCGACCTGCTTGAGCTGCTCCTTCATCGCGCCGGCACCCGGCAGCATCCCCAGCAGGTTGGCGATCGGGCCCATCTTCCGGATGGCCATCATCTGCTCGAGGAAGTCCTCGAGGGTGAAGCCTTCTCGGGAGGCGAGCTTGCCGGCCATCCGCTCGGCCTGCTCGGCGTCGAAGGTCTGCTCGGCCTGCTCGATGAGCGTGAGGACGTCGCCCATCCCGAGGATGCGCGAGGCCATCCGCTCGGGGTGGAAGACGTCGAAGTCGGTGAGCTTCTCGCCGGTGGAGGCGAACATGATCGGCTGACCGGTGACGTACCGGACCGACAGCGCGGCGCCACCACGGGCATCGCCGTCGAGCTTGGTGAGGACGACGCCGTTGAAGCCCACCCCGTCGGCGAACGCCTGCGCCGTGGTGACGGCGTCCTGGCCGATCATCGCGTCGACGACGAACAGCGTCTCGTCAGGCTGCACGGCGTCGCGGATGCCGGCGGCCTGAGCCATCAGCTCTGCGTCGATACCCAGCCGGCCGGCGGTGTCGACGACGACGACGTCGTGCATCGTGCGGCGGGCGTGCTCGATGGAGTCCGCGGCCACCCGGATCGGGTCGCCGACGCCGTTGCCCGGCTCGGGGGCGTAGACGTCGACGCCGGCCTGACCCGCCACGACCGACAGCTGCTGGACGGCGTTGGGGCGCTGCAGGTCGGCGGCGACGAGCAGCGGGGTGTGGCCCTGGCTCTTCAGCCAGCGGCCGAGCTTGCCGGCCAGCGTCGTCTTACCGGAACCCTGCAGGCCGGCCAGCATGATCACCGTCGGCGACTGCTTGGCCAGCCGGATCCGGCGGGTCTCGCCTCCGAGGATCTCGATGAGCTCCTCGTTGACGATCTTGATGATCTGCTGGGCGGGGTTCAGCGCCTGGGAGACGTCCGCTCCGCGGGCGCGCTCCTTGACGGCGTCGATGAAGGCCCGGACGACCGGCAGCGCGACGTCGGCTTCCAGCAGCGCGATGCGGATCTCACGCGCGGTGGCATCGATGTCGGCCTCGGTGAGCCGACCCTTGCCGCGCAGGCCGGTGAAGACCTTGTCCAGGCGGTCGGAGAGGGTCTCGAACACAGCACGTCCTCAGAAGTCACGGGCGCGAAACGCGTCACGCCGTCCGACCACGAGGGTATCGAGCGTCAGGGGGTGATGCTCAGGCCGCGTGCTGCAGGCGCAGTACCTCGGTGACGACGGCAGCGTCGCCGAGCACGAACGCCGTACCGCAGTCGACGCACGCCCACTCAGGGCAGGCGCCACCATCGGCGGTGTGGCCGTCGGCGCACGGCGGCTGGACGAACTCACGGATCTCGCCACAGGGCGGGCAGGGCCACGAGCGGCTGTCCATGGGGGCTCCTCTCGACGGGGGACTGTTCCGTCCCGGTCCTTGGACCGTCGCACGACCCACTGACAGAACCGCGGAGCTAGCGCGGCGTGTCCGCCCGGCCCGCCGTGAGCGCGCCCTGGTCGGCGGCCCCGCGGGTGGCGGCCACCAGCGCTTCGTCCACCCGGCTGCGCTGGCCGGGGTCCACCGGCGACCCGGAGGGGTTGCACACGTAGAAGCAGTCGACGGCGTCGGCGCCGAGCGTCTCGATCCGCGCCGACGTGACGTCGAGCCCCTCCCCCGCGATCGCCGCGGTGAGCCGGTAGAGCAGCCCCGCCCGGTCACCGGCGCGCACCTCGACGATGCCCGTCGCGGCGCCGCTGACCTCCCCGTTGTGCCAGGAGATCCGCGGCGGGGTCGAGCGCACCGCGTCCTGGCGGTAGTCCACCTCGCGCTGGCGCAGCCGTTCGGCCAACGGCAGCGTGCCCTCCAGCGCCGCGCGCATGGCGTCGGCCAGGATCTCCAGCACCGGCGCCCGCCCGAAACGCGGGCGCACCGCGAACACTCCGGTCCCGTAGCCGTTCTCGACCGACATCTTGGCGGCCCGCACGTCGAGCTGGTTGAGGGCCAGGACTCCCGCACAGGTGCTCAGCAGCCCTGGTCGGTCCGGGGCGCCGATGGTGACCTGCTGGCCGTCGGCGACGTCCTCGATGCCCACGGTCACCGCCCCGGTGGCACCGGGGATGTCGAGGGGCCGCCCCGTCACCTGCGGTTCGGTGGGATGCAGCACCGGGTCGGGCTCGGGCATCGGCCCGCCGCCGAGCTTCGCCTGCACCCGTGCCACCAGCGCGGCGACGAGGTGCGCCTTCCAGGGCGACCAGGCCGAGGTGCTCGTCGCGGCGCCGTCGGCCTGGGCGAGGGCGTGCAGCAGCTGCAGGACGGCGGGGTCGTGGTCGATCGTGGCCGCGACCCGATCGACGGTCGCGGGGTCGTCGATGTCGCGCCGCGTGGCCGTGGCCGGCAGCAGCAGGTGGTGCCGCACCAGGACGGCCAGCGTCGCGACGTCCGGCGGCGAGAAGCCCATCCGCGCGCCGATCTCGGCGGCGATGGGCTCACCGACCTCGCTGTGGTCGCCCGGCCAGCCCTTGCCGATGTCGTGCAGCAGCGCGGCGACCAGTAGCAGGTCCGGCCGGTCGACGTCATGGGTCAGCTCGGCGGCGGCGGCGGCGGCCTCCACCAGGTGCCGGTCGACGGTGAACCGGTGCCAGGGGTGGCGCTGCGGCAGGGAGCGCACGCGGTCCCACTCGGGGATCAGCCGCGACAGCAGGCCCTCCTGGTCCAGCTGCTCGAGCAGCGGGACGGCGGCACGGCCGCTGGCCAGCAGACGGAGGAAGGACCAGCGCACCTCAGGGGGCCACGGTTCGGGCATCGGCGGACTGTGCACCGCGAGCACCTTGAGCGTGTACGGCGAGAGCAGCAGGTCCGCCCGCGCGGCTGCGGCCGCAGCGCGCAGCAGCAGGCCGGGGTCGGCGGCGGGGCGGGCGTCCCGGGCGAGGACGACCTCGTCGCCCTGGCGTACGACGCCCTCGGCGAGCGGCTCGCGGCGCACCCGCCGGTAGCGGCCACGCGGGCGGCGCACCAGCGCAGCCTCCACGCGGCGCCAGGTCTCGTCGGCGACGAAGGCCAGCCGCCGGCCCGCCAGGCTCACCTCGCGCAGCAGAGCGTCCTCGTCGGCGAGACCGAGCGCGTCGGCCACGGGGCGCTGCTCCTGGCGGACGAGGACGTCGTGCGGACGCCCGGTCCGCCGCCGCAGTTCGTCGCGGACGTCGAGCAGGAAGGAGTAGGCCGCCTCGAGCTCGGCCCCGGGCTCGTCACCGAGCTGGGCCGCCGCGACCGCCCGCAGCACCTGCCCCTCACGGAGGCCGCCGTAGGCCTCCTTGACGTCGGGCTCCAGCAGGAACACCAGCTCCCCCAGCTGACGGGCCCGCTCGCGACGGAGGTCACGCAGCTGCGGGAGCAGCCGGGAGGCCGCCTGCCGCCAGCTGGCGAGGGTCGCCGTCCGGAGTCGGGCTGCCAGGTCGGCGTCCCCCGCAACGAGACGGACGTCGAGCAGGCCGAGCCCGGCCTTGACATCGGTCGAGGCCACCGCCACGGCTTCCGGGATCGAGCGCACGGAGTGGTCGAGTCGGACGCCGGCATCCCAGATCGGGTACCAGACCGCATCAGCGATCGCGGCGATCTCGGGCCGGCCCTCGTGGACGAGGACGAGGTCGAGGTCGCCGTAGGGCGGCAGCTCGCGACGGCCGAGGCTGCCCACGGCGACGAGCGCGAGCCCGTCGGTGCCGGTCTGCGGCGGGGGTCCCCCCCGCTTCTGCTTCGGCGGCGGCGTCCCCGCCACCGCGTCCCTCAGCAGCCCGGTGAGCCAGGAGTCCACGGCCTGTACCCGCTCGCCACGGGTCAGCCCCGGTAGGGCCCCGAGATCCAGCACGTCTCCCCCTCCTCAACGGTGTCGACCGGGGTGGTGGGGCGATCCCCACCACCCCGGCCGACGGAGTGCATCAGTGCAGAGAACTCAGTACCGCGAACTCAGAGCGCGTCGTCGCCGCGCTCACCGGTGCGGACGCGGACGACCTCGTCGACGGTCGTCACCCAGACCTTCCCGTCACCGATCTGCCCCGTCGCCGCGGACTCGACGACCGCGTCGACGACGCGGGCGGCGTCGAGCTCACTGACGATCACCTCGATCCGGACCTTCGGCACGAAGTCCACCTGGTACTCCGCGCCGCGGTAGACCTCGGTGTGGCCCCGCTGACGGCCGAAGCCCTGGACCTCGCTGACGGTCAGACCGGTGACTCCGATCAGCTCGAGCGCGTTCTTGACGTCGTCGAGCTTGAACGGCTTGACGATCGCGGTGACGAGCTTCATGCCCGGACCCCTTCCGTGTTACGGGCCTCGGCGTGCGCCTGGCCGACGATGGATGCTCCGCCGCTGCCGCCCAGGGAGGCGAAGTCGTAGGCGGTCTCAGCGTGCTCGATGCTGTCGATGCCGGTGACCTCGTCCTCCTCCTTGATGCGGAAGCCGATCGTCTTCTGGATGACGGTCCCGATGACGAACGTGAGGACGAAGGAGAACACGAGGACCGCGAGGGCCCCCACGGCCTGCCGCCACAGCTGGTCCACGCCGCCACCGTAGAAGAGCCCGTCGATACCGGCCGTGGTGGCTGCCGAGGCGAAGAACCCGACCGCCAGCGTGCCCCACAGGCCTCCGACGAGGTGGACGCCGACGACGTCGAGCGAGTCGTCGTAGCCCAGCTTGTACTTCAGGCCGACGGCGAGGGCACAGAGCACACCGGCGATGGCGCCGACGAAGATCGCGCCGATCGGCGTGACCGAGGAGCAGGACGGCGTGATCGCCACCAGCCCGGCCACGACACCGGAGGCGGCACCGAGCGACGTGGCGTGCCCGTCCCGGATCCGCTCAGTGGCGAGCCAGCCCAGGGCCGCAGCGCCGGTGGCCACCATGGTGGTCACCCACACCTCGGCGGCCTGACCGTTCGCCGACAGCGCCGAACCCGCGTTGAAGCCGAACCAGCCGAACCACAGCAGACCGGCGCCGGCCATCACCAGGGTCAGGTTGTGCGGCCGCATCGGGTCGCGGCCGAAGCCGCGGCGCTTGCCCAGCACCAGTGCGAGGGCGAGGCCGGCCGCACCGGCGTTGATGTGCACCGCTGTGCCGCCGGCGAAGTCGATGGCCTTCAGGGTGTTGGCGATCCAGCCGCCCTTCTCGGACTGTGCGCCGTTGAACGCGAAGACCCAGTGGGCGACCGGGAAGTAGACGATCGTCGCCCAGATGCCGGCGAAGACCATCCACGGGCCGAACCGGGCGCGATCGGCGATGGCGCCGGAGATCAGCGCGACGGTGATGATCGCGAAGACCGCCTGGAACGCCACGAAGGCGAACGCCGGGATCGAGCCGACGAGCTGGGTGGCGACGAAGAGGTTCCCACCGTCGACAGCCGTGGTCCCGAGCAGTTTGGAGAGGCCGAAGAACTCGAACGGGCTGCCCACCAGGCCGGCGCCGACGTCGTTGCCGAACGCCATCGAGTAGCCGTAGAGCACCCAGAGCACGCTGATCAGCGCCAGGGCCCCGAAGCTCATCATCATCATGTTCAGAACGCTCTTCGCGCGGACCATGCCGCCGTAGAAGAGCGCCAGACCGGGGG
>JAOPUS010000357.1 GCA_025963345.1 Blastococcus sp.
GTCGTTGCGCCGGGTGGCGATCCTGTCGCCGGCGCCGATCCGCTGACCCGCCCGCGTGGTCACGACGCGGGTGTCGTCGACGCGGCCGTCGGCGACCAGCCGCCCCCGGATCGCGGCGTTGAGCTCGCTGACCTGCTCGCGGGTGTCGGCCACGACGGCGACGTCGGCCGCCCGGCCGTGGTCGGCGGCAATCGCCGCCAGCGCTTGCTGCAGCGCCCCGGGGTCGGGGTGCAGGCGGATCCGCTCGCGGGCGAGGAGGGCGTCGAACACCGCGCCCGCGTTGTCACCCCGCCGCATCGCCAGGGTCAGCTCCGCGTACTCCCGGTCGGGGACCGGCTGGCCGGTGCCGTTGGTGCGGGTGAAGCGGTGCACCGACTGCAGGGTCAGGCGGGCGGCCGGGTCGACCTGGTCGGCGGCGAGGTCGAGGACGCCGCCGCGGCCAACCGCGGCCAACTGGTGGCGGTCGCCGAGCAGCGCGAGGCGTACCTGGCACTCGTCGGCGACGGTGATCAGCGCGCGGGCGGTGTCCTGGTCGAGCATGCCAGCCTCGTCGATGACCAGCAGATCTCCGGGCAGCAGCCTGCTCCGCGGGTGGGGTGACGTGTGGGGGCGGCCGGTGACCGGGTCGAGCTCGCCGACACCGAGTCGGGTCCATTCCCCGTGCTCGTCCCAGCGCCAGCCGTGGGCGTAGACGAGGGCCGCCGCGGACCCTGCGGTCGCGCCGACTTCCGCCCGCGCGACTTTGGCGCCCTTCAGCGTCGGGGTGACCACCATCAGGCGGCGCCCCTGCCGCTCGAGCAGGCCGCGCGTGGCGGCCAGAGTGGTGGTCTTGCCCGCTCCTGCGGCGCCCTCCACCACCACGAGTCGTCGGTCGCCGGCCAGGGCGGCGACCACCGCGGCCTGGCCGGCATCTAGCCCCGAGACGGGCCCTGCCGGCGGCGGGTCCAGCCCCAGGCCGTCGCGGGGCGTTCGGCCGTCGCGGGCTGCCATGCGGGTGACCAGGTCGGCCTCCACGTCGAGTACCGGCCGCGAGGTCCAGGACCGGATGTGCTCGGGCACATCCTCCCGGTTCAGCAGGGGCACGCACTGGCCGAGGGTGCGGGCTGTGAGGTCCTCGGCCAGCTCGGCGCGCACGGCGGCGTCGGTGACGATGTTCTCGGCGGCGATCCGCCGCTCGACCTCGCCGCGGATGTCCGCGGCGTTCCACGCCGAGCGGCCGGCGGCCAGCCGGGCCAGGACCCGATCGACCACGACGTCCCGATTTAGGCCGCCAATGGCAGGCGGGGTCAGGGGGACCGGGCCGCCGGGGTCGCGGTAACCCAAGCCGGCCAGCTCCGCCCGCCAGCGGTCCTCCAGGTCCACCCCGGGCTGGGGGTTCACCTTGTCCGGACGTCCCTCCGCCCACGCATGGGCGTCCCACGCCCGCCGCAGCGCGGGGCCGGCGTGTTCGCCGGGGTGCGCCCGGGTCCATTCCCGTTCGTATCGGTCGGTGTTCGCCGCGATCTGCGCGGCCCGCGAACTCATCGGACCCACGTAGTCGGCGAGCTGCGTTATTTCTCCAGTCGCGTGGAGGGTGTAGCCGTGCGCGGCGAACCGGGCCCGCAATTCCGGATCCGTGGCCACCGCCGCGTGCCCGATGCCGTTGATCGCACCCAGGAAGTCGCGCATCCCGACCGTGTGCAGTCCGCGCCATGTCCCGGCCGCGAACACCCGGGTGTTGACCTGGAGGTGCAGATGGCGGTGCGGATCCCCGGCCCGAGAGGTGTAGTGCCGCACCGTGACGGCCTCCAGCGCCTCCACCGGCACCTGCACCTGCCCGCCGCGCGGCCCCACACGGGTGGTCGCGTGCTCGGAGAGCCAGGCGATGACCTGCTCGGCCGCGCGGTCTTGGGCCGCGTCGTAGGCGACGGCGATGTCCGGGTGCAGCGCGGCGACCAGCGACCACGACTTCGGGCCGTTGACCACCACCTCGACGAACCGCACCGCACGGTCGTCGCTGCGCAGCCGCCCTCTCGGTTCTCCGGTGGTCGGGTCCACGCCGGCCACCCACGCCTCGTAACCGTCCCCGGCCAGAGCAGCCAGCTCCTGCACCCGCCCGTCCCGGACCTCCAAGCGACGGGCGAACCCGGTGCCCTCGGCGAGGTAGTAGTCATCGGCCCGGGCGTGGTCGGCCTCCAGATAGGCGCGCGCAGCGGCCGGCGATCCCGCGTACACCTTCATTCCGCCGTGCAATTACCAACGCCACCCAACAATGACCAACAGGTCACCCCCAGAAATGCCAATGGGCCCCGCGAAGCGGGGCCCGTGCTACCCATATTGGTAGCATGCGTGCCGTCCTTTAGTGAATGCTTAGGTGACAACTAAGGGCATTGGCTGGGTTTAGTTATCTGAGTGGCGCGGTCGAGGTGTCGAAAACTAATGACTGTTCACGTGCATGGCAGGCCTGGGTCGTTCGGCGCAGGACGGAGCGGACGATGGACGCCTGCCGCAGCGGAGGTCTTCCCAAGCGCGGCGACGGATCGTAGGTCGACCTCCGGGGAGCCGGTGCGGGCCCCCTTGCGGGCCGCCTGGTGCGAAGGTGTGTCCCAGAAGGCGGCCTATGGGACACGCCAGCCAGGCCGCGGGCCCCTCAACGCGAGGAGAGTTGCGGCGTCGCCCTGTTCCTGCCCGCCGGGACGCAGCGAGGCGGCGAACGATGACTTCAGCTAGCTCTGCCGAGCCCGGCCAGAAGGCGGTCGATGGCTGCCACGGCCT
>JAOPUS010000358.1 GCA_025963345.1 Blastococcus sp.
GGGCCGTGCTGGAGACCGTGGTGGCCCCGCTGAGCCCGAGCGCGGCGGCCACCGGCAGGTCCCGGACGCCGAGCTTGGCCAGGTCGGGGTCGGTGCAGACCCGGTCGACCTCCTCGGCGGTGAGCCCGACGTGCGGTACGCCGTCGAGAACGGCGATCGTCGCGGGCACCGCACCGCCCTTGCGGACGGCGGACTCCACGTCGTCGGCCGCGGCGCGGTTGTCCGGCCGGGGGAGCCCGTGCGCGAGCAGTGTGCTCTCCAGGGCGACGACGGGGCGGCCCTCGCTCAGCGCGTCGGCCACCTCCGGGGACAGGACTGTGCGGGCGGGCAGACCGGGAGCCGGGGAAGGGGAGGGATGCACCCTGTCATCATGGAGGGCGCACCGTCGCCGCCTATCAGGGGAGTACACCGTGAGCAGTTCCGACATCCTGGAGCGCCCGGACGTCCGCGACTCCGACACCGGCAACGCCAACGAGGTCTTCCACTACGTCCGCAAGAACAAGATCGCCGAGAGCGCCGTCATGGGCACGATGGTCGAGGCCCTGTGCGGCGAGGTCTTCCCGGTGACCAAGAGCCCCAAGCCCGGCAGCCCGGTCTGCCCGGCCTGCAAGGAGGTCTACCAGCAGCTCAAGAAGAGCTGACCGCTAGAGGAGGCCGAGCTTGCGGGCCTCCGACGCCAGCTTCGCTGCGCGCCGCTCGCGGCGGCGGCGGTCGTGCCGCCGAAGGGGGGCCGGCCAGCGGTCCTGGATCGTGGCGTTGAGCTCGGCGCCCAGCAGCACGGCCATGCCGAAGAAGAAGCAGAACAGCAGCGCGCCGATGGGGGCCGCCAGCGCCCCGTAGGGCAGCGCGGTCGTGAGGATGTCGGCGACGTAGGCGCGGAGCACCAGCGCGGCCAGCAGGAAGAAGGCCCAGGCGAAGATCGCGCCCGGCAGGTGTCGGCGCCAGGGCAGCCGGTTGGGCAGCACCACGTGGTAGAAGCTCGTCAGCGCCAGCAGCAGGCCCACGAGAACGAGTGGCCAGTAGACCGCGTTGACCAGGACCGTGGCCGTCGACCGCCAGTCAGCCGGCAGCAGGTCGACCAGCACCCCCCGGCCCAGCACCAGCAGCGGCAGCGTCAGGACAGCCATGAACATGCCGACGACGAACAGCCACAGCGCCTTGAGCCGCGTCCGGATCGGCCCGCGCACGTCCCGCTGGTCGTAGGCGATGACGATCGTGTTCATGAACGTGGCGGTCGCCGACGAACCCGCCCACAGCGAGAGCAGGAAACCGAGGCTGACCACGTCCAGGCGGCCGGAGCCGAGGATGTCGGCCAGGGTCGGCCGGACGAGGGAGTCGACGACATCGGGGGTGAGCACCTGGGCCGACGCGTCGAGCAGCCGGTCCTCGATCTGGCGCACCGACGCGCCGCCGATCACGTCGGCCAGGTAGCCCAGCGATCCCAGGAGCCCGATCAGCAGCGGCGGGACCGACAGGATCTGCCAGAAGGCAGCCTCAGCCGACAGTCCGAGGATGCGGTCCTGCCAGGCCTTGGCGAGGGCACGCCCGAGCACCTCGAGGGGCACCCGCAGCGGTGTGGGCCAGCTCGCAAGCCGCCCCTGGCGGGGGGCCGAACCGGCGGTCTCGTCGTCCGGGACCGGACCTGCCGGCCGTTCGACGACCGGGCTCGCGTCGTCGGCTGCCTCCGGGTCCCCGGCGGGCGCCGGGGAGCCCGAGGGCAGGACGGTGCTCACCCGCTCAGTGTGCACGCCGGATCTCCCCCAGGCCGGGGAGCGCTCAGGCGGCCCGGCGAGCCGGACGGCGGACGAAGGGCCGGTCCGTCGGGCGCCGTCCACCGGTCCCGGCCGTCCCCGCCGGAGCGGAGCCGGCGGGTGCCGGGGCCCCCGGCGCCGGCGGGACACAGCGGATGATCGGCTCGGCGGCGTAGTGGGTCTGGAAGTTCTCCCGCTTGATCTCTGCACCCGAGTCGAGATCCTTGAACACCCGGGTCACGGTGATGTCGAAGCCCTGGGCGCCTGCCTGCGGGTGGCATTCGCCGTCGTCGGCCTTCTCCTGGACCGCCGGCTCCCGGACGTTGACCCGGTTGCCGCTGATCGACTCGATGTCGTAGCGCTTGGTCCCGTAGAAGGTGACGGTGAGCGTGCCCGGCGTCCAGGCCGTGTCGACGTAGACGCCGGTGTCGCTGTCGTTCTTCCACTGCAGGTCGATCTGGCCCTCGTAGACCGTGGCCTCGCGCCCGGCCGGGTAGCGGCTGATGTAGTAGCTGTGCGGCTTGTGGTAGACGTCCTCGAGGCCGGAGAAGAACACCGCGTTGAACATCGTGGTGGCGAACTGGCTGATCCCGCCGCCGACGGCGGTCGTGAACTTGCCGCCGCTGATGACGCCCGCGGGGACGTAGCCCTGCGCGGTGCCGCGCGGGCCGGTGAAGGTGTTCAGGCTGAACGTCTCGCCGGGCATGACCAGCGCCCCGTCCACCTCTTCGGCGACCACGCGGATGTTGATCCCGCTCTGGGCGTTGCCGATGTTGGTCGTGAAGCTGCCGATCTCCTCCTTCACGCCGAGCGCCTGGGCTTCCTCGGTGGTGAAGTCCGCCGGGATCGGCCCCAGCTCGGCGTTGAGCGTGCGCGGGGCCGACTGGGTCAGCACGGTCATCAGCTGCTCGGCGAGGTGGTCGGGGGCGATCCCGATGCCGTCGACCGAGGGGACGACGGTGACCGCGCCGCCGGACAGCTCGAAGCGGGCGTCCTCCGCGCCGCTGCCGAAGACCTTGAGCTCCTCGCCCAGGGCCGTCTGCAGCGCGGCCGGGTCGATGGTGACGACGAGCTTGCCGTCCTCCTGGGGCGTGAAGGTCAGCGACGCGGCGATGGCCGCGACCGGCACCTCGGCCGACGTGCCGTCGGACCCCTCGATGCCCACGGGTGCCGACAGGGCGGGCGTGACCGTCTCGTCGAGGACCCGCTGTGCCTCGGCCCGGTCGACGTGGACCTTCGCGACGTCCACCGGGAGCTCGATCGGGGTGCTCGGGTCGCCACCCGAGGCGAGCGCGGCGGTGATCGCCTCCGCTGCACCCTCGCGGTCGAGTGCCCGTCCGTCTGCCGGGTCCACGACGCTGGGCGTGGTCCCGTCGATGCTGATCGTGGCGTCGACCGGGACGCGGTCGACCTGCGCCGCGATCGTCTCGATCTGGGCGGAGAGGGCCGTCTCCTCGCTGGTGATGACCGGGTCGACCTCGCGGTCGCTGAACAGCGTCACCAGGCGGGTCCACGGGTTCAACGGCAGGTCGTCGGCGGCGTCCACGGTCCCGGCGATGTCGAGCGTGATGCCCGCCGTGGCGGGGGAGAGGGTGGACTCCACGTCGTCGGTCACCACGGTGTGGTCGGCCTGGACACGCGGAGTCAGTTCTTCCTCCAGTGTGCTGGCGGCTGCGGCGGGGGAGAGCCCGCCGATGTCGACGCCGGCCACGACCGTCGAGCGCGGAATGTCCCCGGAGGCGACGAGCAGGTCGACGCCGTAGAGGGCGGCGAGGACGGCGACGACGCCGGCCGGGGCCAGAACGGCGCGGCGGCGCCACCACGGCGCACGAGGGCCGTCTGCGGGCGGCTCGCCGCCCGGCGGGGGACCGGCGGGGGTGTCCGTGCCGTCGTCCCTGCCGTCGTCCCTGCCGTCGTGCTCCGCCGGAAGGGCGCCCAGGGCGGCGGTGGCGTCGTCCTGGGGCTCAGCGGTCGTGGCGGAGTCGTCGGTCGTGTCCCGGTCGAACGCCTCGGTGCTCCAGTCGTCGTCGGGCGCTACCGGGGTCGCGACCCGGTCGGCGTCGGGCGCGCCGAGGAGCCAGTCGCGCGTCACCGGGCGCGTGTCGTCGGCCGCGCCGGCGGGCAGCTGCGGGCCTCCGTCGGGCGCGGGGCCGTCGGCGCGCATGCGCACGGTCTCGTCGGGCACGGGTTCGTGCCGCACCGTGTCGTCGGACATGGCGGGGCGCTGCGGCATGGGGGAGTCCTCCGGGGGGCGTCGACCGGGGGTCCCCGGGAACGACGGAGCCGCCGGCCCTCCCTCCGCACGAGGCGGTATGGAGGACGCGGCGGCGTCGTCGGGTGTGGCTGTCATCGCGGGCGCGACGATATCGCCTTACTCACGCAGTCACGTGCTGCTCGCCGTCCGTGTCGATGATGTCGACAGCGATATCGCGAAGCTTGCTCTCGTACTCGCGAGCGTGGTGCCCGCAGAAGACGAGATCGCTGCCGCTCGCAAGCACGACGCGCACCTTGGCCAGCGCCCCACAGCGGTCGCAGTGGAACGGAACGATGAGGTCATCGGTGGGCGGGGTCGTCGTCAGCGTCTGGGTCATCTGGCTCATCACTCGCTCTCTACCGCACGGATCCGCGGATGCGGATCGGCCTCCTGCACAGCGCCAGGATGGCCCCTCGTGTTCCCGTTCCGACCCCCGATCACCACCGACTCGCCGAAAGAGATGAGTCCGTGATGCGGAGGTGCTGGTGGAGCGGGTTCAGCAGGGGACGTCACTGGGTGAAACCGGTGGTGCACGTGCTGGTTGTCGTCTGCCGGACCGGTGAGGTACCGGGCCGACCGTGGGTCCACTGCTGTACTGACTGTTGCCTTGCTGCCCCCCACGCTACGCCGTCTACCCGAGAGGCGTCGCCGTCACACTGCGGTCCTCCGGACCGCACCGCGACCAGGAGCCGTTTCCCAGTGGCGTGGAGCCGCTGCGTCACGCCTGCCCGGGACCCTCCGGACCCCACTCGGCGCGAACCCGGTGTCTCCCCCCATGGAGGTACAGCACGAGGGCCCGACCGGGCGTCGCAGGTCGGGCCCTCGTCGTGCGGGGGCGCTTAATCCAGGTAATCCCGGAGGACCTGGGACCGGCTGGGGTGGCGCAGCTTCGACATGGTCTTGGACTCGATCTGGCGGATCCGCTCGCGGGTCACGCCGTAGACCTGGCCGATCTCGTCCAGCGTGCGCGGCTGGCCGTCGGTCAGGCCGAAGCGCAGCCGGACGACGCCGGCCTCCCGCTCGGACAGGGTCTGCAGCACGCTGGTCAGCTGGTCCTGCATGAGGGTGAAGCTGACCGCGTCGACGGCCACGACCGCCTCGGAGTCCTCGATGAAGTCGCCGAGCTGGCTGTCGCCCTCGTCCCCGATGGTCTGGTCGAGGCTGATCGGCTCCCGGGCGTACTG
>JAOPUS010000188.1 GCA_025963345.1 Blastococcus sp.
CCGGTGTGCACCGGGATCGGGAACGGCTCGGCCGGGGGCAGGCCCGGGCCGAACTTGCCGTCGACCAGCAGGGCCCACACGTTGCCGAAGGTCACCTTGCCGACCAGGTCCTCGATGTCGACCCCCCGGTAACGGAGTGCCCCGCCGTCCTTGTCGGGTTCGGCGATCTCGGTCTCGAAGGCAATGACGCCCTCGAGGCCGGGTACGAAGTCGTCGGCCATCTCGCATGCTCCTCTGCGCGCGGGACCATGTATTCACCAGGAAAGGTGGACACGATTGCCTGCCGACCCTAGGCGCTGGTGACAGGCCCGGCACAGGCGGGCCGGTTGACGAGGGCCTGCGCGCGCCCTCCCGAGCCACGGACGCTGGGCGGTGTCAGCATGGCGGCGTGCCGGACCTCTCGCGGATGCGCAACGACTACACGGCGGGCCGCCTCCGCGAGGAGGATCTCGCCCCCACGTGGGTGGAGCAGTTCGACCGCTGGTTCGCCGACGTCGTGGCTGCCGAGCTGCCGGAGCCGAACGCCGTCGTGGTGGCCACCGCGGACGCCGACGGCGCCCCGGACGCGCGCGTCGTCCTGATGAAGGGCTACGACGAGGCCGGCTTCATCTTCGGTACCAGCTACGCCTCGACGAAGGGCGCCCAGCTGGCGGTCAACCCGCGGGGCGCGCTCGTCTTCCCCTGGCACGCGATCCAGCGCCAGGTGCGGGTGACCGGGCAGGTGGAGCGGATCGGCGACACCGCCTCCGACGGGCTCTGGGACCCGCGCCCCCGTGGTGCGAAGCTGGCCGCCGTCGCGTCGGTGCAGTCGACGGTCGTCGACTCCCGGCAGGAGCTGGTCGACCGGGTCCGGCTGCTCGACGAGGAGACGCCCGACGGGATGGTTCCCCGGCCGTCGTCCTGGGGCGGGTATCGCGTCGTGCCGGCGACCGTGGAGTTCTGGCAGGGCGGCCAGGACCGTCTGCACGACCGCCTGAAGTTCATCCGTGACGACCAGGAAGGTGGCGGCTGGATCGTGCACCGGTTGGCTCCATGACCCAGCCGGTCGACCCCGTCGAGGGTGGCTCGGCAGTCGAGGAGCCGGTCCCGCTCCCGAGACGGCGCAGCTGGGCGATCGACACCAGCCCGCTGCGCATCCCCGCATTCCGGCGGCTGTTCTGGGGCGTCGCGGCGACCATGCTCGGCCAGCAGATGACGCTGGTCGCCGTCCCGTTCCAGGTCTATGCGCTGACCGGCTCGTCGCTGCTGGTCGGCGTCACCTCGATCGTCGCGCTCGTGCCGCTGGTCGTCTTCGGCCTGCTCGGTGGCGCCATCGCCGACGCCATGGACCGCCGGAAGCTGATGCTCATCACCTCGGCCGGCGCCGCGGTGACAAGTGCGCTGCTGGCGCTGCAGGCGCTGCTGCCCGGGGGCGGGAACCTGGTACTGCTGTGGGTGCTGACCGCCTGCGTCTCCGGCTTCGCCGCGGTCAACCAGCCGACCCGCAGCGCGGTGATCCCGGCGCTGGTCGGGCCGTCCGGGATCGCGGCGGCCAACGCCCTCTCGATGACGGTGCGGCAGGCCGGCGTCATCGTCGGGCCGCTGATCGCCGGGGTGCTCATCGGGCTGGGCGACCTGTTCCTCGCCTACGCCGTCGACGCGATGGGGTTCCTCGTGGCGGCCCTGCTGCTGCGCGGCCTCCCGTCGTTGCCGCCGGGTCGGGTCGTCGGGCGGCTGCGACTCGGCGCCGCCGTCCGCGGCGTGGGTGAGGGCTTCGCGTTCCTGCGGACGCAGCCGGTGCTGCTCATGACCTTCGTCGTCGACATCATCGCGATGACGTTCGCCTGGCCCCAGGCGGTGTTCCCCGAGCTGTCGCAGACCCGTTTCGCCGAGTCGCCCAACAGCCTCGGCTGGCTCTTCGCCGGTGTCTCCATCGGGGCGCTGCTGATGGGGCTGTCGTCGGGCTGGGTGACCCGGGTCGACCGGCAGGGTGCGTTCGTCCTCGGCGCGGTCTTCGCGTGGGGGCTGGCCATCATCGGGTTCGGCTTCGCGCCGGTCCTCTGGCTGGCCGTGCTCTGCCTCGCGGTGGCCGGGGCGGCGGACATGGTGAGCGCGGTGCTGCGGACGTCGATGCTCCAGCTGGCTGCGCCGGAGGAGATGCGGGGCCGCGTGCAGGGCGTGTTCATCGTCGTCGTCGCCGGTGGGCCGCGGTTGGGGGACCTGCGCGCCGGGGCGCTCGCCACCGCTGCGGGGGTGAGTGTCGCGATGGTGTCCGGGGGCGTGGTGATCGTCGTGGCGATGGTCGTCGTCGCCCTGCTCGTGCCCTCGTTCTGGTTCTTCCGCGCCTCGCGTGCGGTCTGAACGATCGTCCTGTCCGCGAGATGCCGCTCCACCGGGGTCTCGTAGCTCCCGATACCCCGCTGGACCGGAGTCTGATCATGATGAGTCAGGCAAGGGCGTGGGCGACCACGGCGAGGTCGGCGACCAGGGCGTCGTAGGCGGCCGGGCGGCTCTCGTCCGGGGTCCGGAGGATCGCGGAGGGGTGGGTCGTCGCGAGCATCCAGGTCTGCGCGGGTGCGCCCTCGTCGGGCTCGTCGTCGTCCGCCTCCTGGTGCCCGTCGTCCACCACTGCGGTGAGTCCCGGCGGGGTCCAGGGAAAGAGCTGCCCGCGGTCCTTCGTGATCCGGAAGGACGGCGAGATGAGCGCCTTGGCCGCCGTGGCCCCGAGGCAGACGACGATCTCGGGCTTGAGCACCGCGAACTCGGCCTCCAGCCAGGGCCGGCACGCCCGCAGGTGCTCCGGGCCGGGCGTCTGATGGATCCGCCGCTTGCCCTTCGGCGTGAACCGGAAGTGCTTCACGGCGTTGGTGACATAGGCGTCCCGGCGCTCGATCCCGGCATCGGCCAGCGCCCGGTCGAGGAGCTTCCCGGCCGGGCCGACGAACGGCTCACCGGTGCGGTCCTCCTGGTCGCCGGGCTGCTCGCCGACGAGGAGGATCCGGGCCGTCTCCGGCCCCTCCCCGAACACGGTCTGGGTAGCCGGCTCCCACAGCTCGCAGGCCCGGCACCCGGCGGCGGCGCTGCGCAGTCCGGCCAGCCCCACGCCCTCGGGCGGCTGGGCCAGGACGTTCTCGCTCATGCACGAGATGACACCGCACCACGCCTCCCGGCGCGAGCCCACACGGCCGATACGGTGCCGTACAGCAATCGCGACGACGGGAGAACCGGTGCTCGATTTCGACGGGCTCCGCAAGAGCTTCGGCGACAACCACGTGCTCGACGGGGTCGGCTTCACCGTCGCGCCCGGGTCGATGTTCGGCTTCGTCGGCTCCAACGGCGCGGGGAAGACCACCACGATGCGCATCGCGATGGGGCTGGTCCGCGCCGACGCGGGCGAGGTCCGCTGGCACGGCCGGCCCCTGGACCCCGAGGCCCGGCGTCGCGTCGGCTACATGCCGGAGGAGCGCGGGCTCTACCCGAAGATGAAGGTGGGCGAGCAGATCACCTACTTCGCCCGCCTGCACGGGTTGGGCGCGGCCGAGGCGGCCCGCGCGTCCGAGGAGTGGGTCGAGCGGTTGGGCCTCGGCGAGCGCCGGGGTGACCAGGTGGAGAAGCTGTCGCTGGGCAACCAGCAGCGCGTCCAGCTCGCCGCCGCACTGGTCAGCCGCCCGGAGGTGCTGATCCTCGACGAGCCGTTCTCCGGACTCGACCCGATCGGCGTCGACTCCCTCGCCGAGGCGCTGCTCGACCAGTGCCGCCGGGGCGTCCCGGTCGTCTTCTCCAGCCACCAGCTCGAACTCGTCGAGCGGCTCTGCGACTCGGTCGGCATCCTGGCTCGCGGCCGCATGGTTGCCACCGGCACCGTCGAGGAGCTGCGCCGCCGGGAGGCCGGCCGGCTGCTGCGCGTCGTCGTCCCGGACGCGCCCCCGCACTGGGCCGACCGGCTGCCCGGCGTCCGCGTCGTCTCCGAACAGGCCGGCGACACGCTGCTGGAACTGGCCGACGGCACCGACGACCAGGCCGTGCTGGCCGCGGCGCTGCGCACCGGCCGGGTCACCCACTTCGCTTGGCAGCAGCCGACGCTCGTCGAGCTGTTCCGCGAGGCCGTGGCGGCTCCGAAGGCAGTGGAGGTGGCTGCGTGAGCGAGCCCCGCACGCTCGGCAGCGCGGCCCTGGTGCGCCTGGTGGCGGCCCGGGAGATCTCCGCGCGGATCCGGGACAAGAACTTCATCATCAGCTCGGTCGTGATCCTCGTGCTGCTGATCGGCACCCTCGGTCTGCAGGTCGCCCTCGGCTCCGGCGGCGGACAGACCCGGATCGGTGTCGTCGGCGACGCCGCCACCCTGCGGCCCGTACTGGAGGCCCAGGGCAAGGCCCTGGACGTCGCGGTCGACGTCCAGGCCCTGGACGACGAGGCCGCCGCGCGCGCCGCCATCACGGACGGCGACGTCGACGGCGTGCTCATCGCTGACGGCGGGCAGCAGCCCGAGCTGCTGGTCGAGCAGACGGCGAGCGGGTCGCTGCAGGCCGTCGTCCAGGGCGCGGTGGCACAGCTGTCCGTGGCCGAGCAGCTGGCCGCGGTGGGGATCGCCAGTCTCGACGTCCCAGAACTGACCGTCACCGCGATCGACCCGGGGGCCGACCAGGACGGCCAGCGGGTGGTCGTCGCGATCATCGGCATCGGCGTCCTCTACGGCCTGCTGATCCTGTTCGGTCAGTTCGTCGCCCAAGGCGTGGTGGAGGAGAAGTCGAGCCGCGTCGTGGAGCTGCTCCTGGCCACGATGCGCCCCTGGCAGCTGCTCGCCGGGAAGATCGTCGGCCTCGGCCTGCTGGGGCTGGCCCAGATCGTCGTCATCGCGGCCGTGGGCGTCACCGGGGCGCTCGCCTTCGACCTCGTCGACATCCCGGGCGACCTCATCGGGACCGCCGTCTCGGTCGTGGCCTGGTTCGTGCTCGGCTACGCGTTCTACGCATCGATCTTCGCGGTCGCGGCGTCCCTGGTGAGCCGGCAGGAGGACCTCGGCACCGTCGTCATGCCGACGACGCTGGTCCTCGTGGTGGCGTTCGTCATCGGCATCCAGGCCTCGGCCGACCCGGGGGGCGCCCTGGCCGTGATCACCTCGTACGTGCCGGGACTCTCGCCGCTGGTGATGCCGGTCCGCCAGGCCGCGGGCGACGTCGCGCTGTGGGAGATGGCACTGGCCGTCGTCCTGATGCTCGTCGCGATCGGGCTCATCGTCCGGCTCGGCGGCCGCGTCTACGCGGGCGCGCTGCTGCGGACGAGCGGGAAGACCAAGCTGCGCGAGGCGCTGAAAGCCGAGCGGGTCTGACCCGGTTGGGCGCAACCGGCCCCGGGTAGCCGGGCCCCATGGGCATGCAGCTGGGCTTCACGATGATGACCGAGCAGGCCGGGCCGAAGGACCTGGTCAGTCACGTGGTGGGCGCCGAGGCGGCGGGGTTCGACTTCGCCGTCAGCAGCGACCACTTCTTCCCGTGGCTGGACGAGATGGGCCACTCACCGAACGCCTGGACGACGCTCGGTGCCGCAGCGCAGGCGACCAGCCGCATCCCGCTCATGACCTACGTGACCTGCCCGAGCTTCCGGTACCACCCGGCGGTCGTGGCGCAGCAGGCCGCGACGCTGCAGATCCTCGCCGACGGCCGGTTCACCCTCGGCCTGGGCGCCGGGGAGAACCTCAACGAGCACATCGTGGGCGGCGGGTGGCCGGGCGCCGACGTCCGCCACGAGATGCTGGTCGAGGCGATCCACGTCATCCGGGACCTCTTCGACGGCGACGGCTACACGAACTTCCGCGGCGAGCACTTCGACGTCGAGTCGGCCAAGCTCTGGGACCTCCCCGACAAGCGGGTGCCGATCGGCGTCGCCGTCTCCGGCCAGCAGTCCTGCGCGCTCGCCGGCGAGTTCGCCGACGCGATGATCGCCGTCGAGCCGCAGGCGGAGCTGGGCGAGATGTTCGACGCGGCCGGCGGCGCGGGGAAGCCGCGGATCGGCCAGATGCCGATCAGCTTCGGCACCGACAAGGCCGCCGCCGTCACCCGGGCGCACACGCTGTTCCGCTGGTTCGGCCTCGGCTGGAAGGTCAACGCCGAGCTGCCCGGCCCGCCGGCCTTCGACTCGGCCAGCCAGTTCGTCCGCGAGGAGGACGTCGCCGCGAGCATCCCGTGCGGGGACGACGTCGACGCGGTCCTCGAGGCGGCCAAGGAGTACGCCGACGCCGGCTTCACCCACCTCGCGCTGGTGCAGATCGGCGGCGACCAGCAGGCGCCCTATCTCGAGTGGAGCGAGAAGACGCTGATGCCGGCCTGGCGCGAGGCATTCGGCGACTGACGCACACCTTGGGGTGAGGTCACCCCGACGAGAGAAGCGCCGGGGCCGTCGGCCCGCAATCATCGGAGGCATGACCGAGGACCTGGATGCGCGCCTCCGGCGGCTGCAGGCCTCCGAGGACCCCGACGCACTGATCGACCTGGGCTGCGACCTGGCCGACGCCGGCCGGCAGACCGACGCCGAGCGGTGCTTCCGGCGGGCCTCCGACCTGGGTGACACCGTCGCCTCGTTCAATCTCGGCAACGCCCTCGCCGCACAGCAGCGGTGGGAGGAGGCGGTCGACGCCTACGAGGTCGCGCTGGCCGGCGGTGAGCCCGACGCCTGGCGCAACCTGGGCAAGGTGCTGGAGGACCTCGGCGACCTGGCCGGCGCGATGCGTGCCTACCGCGGGGCCGCTGACGCCGGTGACCTCGAGGGCGGCCTGCAACTGGCGTTCCTCCTGCGCGAGCAGGGCGAGCGGCACGCGGCGATGGAGGTCGCGATGGAGATCGCGGCCATGGGCGACCAGGAGGCCACCGCCGTCGTCGCGTGCTGGCGGTGGTGCGCCACCCTCGACGTCTCGCTGGAGCCCGACCTCCGCGCCGGCGCCGACTTCTTCCCGGCGGCGCGGGCCGACCTCGCCCACCTGCTCCGGGTGACCGGCCGCAAGGACGAGGCCCGCTTCGTCCTGGAGCGCGGCGCCAAGCTCGGCGAGGCGGTGGCCTGGCTCCCGCTGGGCAACTTCTACGCCGACGAGATGGAGGACGACGAGGCGGCGGAGGAGGCCTACCGGGGCGGTATCGCCGCAGGTGAGGCCTACTGCCATCACAACCTCGCCGTGCTGCTGGCCGAGCGCGGGGACTTCGACGGCGCCGTCGAGCAGTTCCGGCTCGGCGCCGCCGCCGGTGACCAGCTCGCCGCCGACGCCCTGCGGGAGCTCGAGCGCGGCTGAAAGAGGACCCCGTCCCTCTCACCCTTCGCAGGCTCAGGGCGAGCCTCCGGACGGGGCCGCGCGCAGTTCCGACATGAGCCCGTCACACGGGAGCCGGATACTCGGCGTGTGTCCGAAGCCACTGTCGACGTCGCCGACCTCCGCCACTCCGGTGGGCCGACCCGGTCCGACGACCGGGAAGGCGATGCGCCGCTGCGCGAGGACATCCGCGTGCTGGGCCGGGTCCTCGGTGAGGTGATCGGGGAGCAGGCCGGCCAGGACGTGCTCGAGCTGGTCGAGTCCACCCGCGTCGAGGCGTTCAAGATCCGCCGCTCGGAGGTCGACCGCGAGGAGCTGGCCGCCCGGCTCGGTGGCCTCGACATCCGGTCGGCCAACCACGTCATCCGCGCGTTCAGCCACTTCTCGCTGCTGGCCAACCTGGCCGAGGACATCCACCACGAGCGGCGCCGGCGGTTC
This sequence comes from Blastococcus sp., assembly GCA_025963345.1. Lineage (GTDB taxonomy): Bacteria > Actinomycetota > Actinomycetes > Mycobacteriales > Geodermatophilaceae > Blastococcus_B. The sequence continues at coordinate 7,715 of JAOPUS010000188.1, forward strand.
CACCGGCGCGAGGGCTCGCCGCCGCAGAAGGGCAGCCTCGCCGCGGCGTTCCAGGCGATCGACGCCGCCGACCTGGACTCCGACGTCGTCGCCCGCGAACTGGCCGGCGCGCTCGTCTGCCCGGTGGTGACCGCCCACCCGACCGAGGTCCGGCGCAAGACGATCTCGCAGGTGCAGCGGCAGATCACCGACCTCATCCGCCAGCGCGACCGGACGGCGGTGGGCGAGGGGGACGACACGCAGTGGTCGGCGCAGCTGTGGCGCTCGGTGCTCACGCTGTGGCAGACCGCCCTGCTGCGGCTGTCCCGGCTGCGGCTGCAGGACGAGATCGACGAGGCGCTGCGCTACTACGAGCTGTCCCTGTTCGACGTCATCCCCGCCATCAACTCCGAGCTGCGGACGGCGCTGAACCAGCGCTGGCCCGACGCCGGTCTGCTGTCCCGGCCGATGCTGCTGCCCGGTTCGTGGATCGGCGGTGACCGCGACGGCAACCCGTTCGTCACCGCTGAGGCACTGCGCCGCGCCACCGGCCGGCAGGCCGAGACGGCACTGGCCCACCACCTCGCCGAGCTCGAGTGCCTGGGTGCCGAGCTGTCGATGTCCGACCGGCTCGTCACGCCCACCAGGGAGCTGTACCACCTGGCCGAGGCGAGCCGGGACGACTCCCCGTTCCGGGCCGACGAGCCCTACCGCCGGGCGCTGATCGGCATCTATGCCCGGCTGGCCGCGACGGCTCGGTCGGTCCTGGGCCGGGTCCCCGGCCCTGCGCCGGACAGCCACCTGCCGCCCTACGAATCGCCCGACGAGCTGCGCGCCGACCTCGACGTCGTCGACGCCTCGCTGCGCAGTCACGGCGCCGGTGCCCTGGCCGACGACCGGCTGCTCCGGCTGCGTGAGGCCGTCGAGGTGTTCGGGTTCCACCTGTGCGGCCTGGACATGCGCCAGAACTCGGCCGTCCACGAGGAGGTGGTCGGGGAACTGCTCGCCTGGGCGGGGGTGTGCGACGACTACGCCGGCCTCGACGAGCAGGCCCGCGTCGAACTCCTGGCCACCGAGCTGACGATGCGCCGCCCGCTGGTCCGTCCGGACGCCGAGCTGTCCGACACCGCGCGGGGCGAGCTCGACGTCCTCGTCGCCGCCGCCGAACAGGTGGCGCAGCTGGGTCCCCGGACCATCCCCAACTACGTGATCAGCATGTGCGAGTCGGTCAGCGACGTGCTCGAGGTCGCCGTCCTGCTCAAGGAGGTCGGCCTGCTGGACCCGGGTGCCCCGTCCTCGACCCACCAGCCCGTACCGACCTGCTCGGTCGGCATCTCCCCGCTCTTCGAGACCATCGACGACCTCCGGGCGGCCGCGACGACGCTGACCGCCGTCCTCGACCAGCCGCTGTACCGCTCGCTGCTGGCCTCCCGCGGTGACG
>JAOPUS010000403.1 GCA_025963345.1 Blastococcus sp.
CCGATGTCGCGATGCAGGTGACCACTGACGCGGTGCAGCTGTTCGGGGGTGCCGGCTACACCCAGGACTTCCCGGTCGAGCGCATGATGCGCGACGCCAAGATCACCCAGATCTACGAGGGCACCAACCAGGTGCAGCGCATGGTGATCGCCCGCTCGTTGCTCGGTTGAAAAGCCGTGAGCCGAGGGCGCGGATGCGCCCCTGGCTCACGGGAGAAGCTCAGTGCTCAGCGTGCGGCGCGCCGGGCCCGCAGCTCGTAGAGCTCGCGCTTGGCGAGCCGCAGCGGCGCCGTGACGCGCCAGGAGATGGTCCGCTCCAGGTTGGCCGCGTGCTGCCGTGCCTCGTCACGCTCCGCGGTCACCTTGGCGAGAGCGTCCTGCGCGTCGCGCAATTCCTGGCCGAGGTCGTAGAGGTGGTCGTCGCGGGTGCGACCGGGCTCCGTGGTCACGCGCATCGCGACGGCCTCGGCCAGGACGCAGCCGGCCGGCACGCACACGAGGTCCTGCACCGGGCTGCGCACGGCGTTGCCCTCGAGGAAGCCGATCGCGTCGGCGTCCGTGGCGATCCGGTGTAGCAGGCCGCTCTCCTGCACGACGTAGACGTCCTGGAACAGGCCGCGGACCTCCCGCAGCACGTCGCTGGGGAGCATCCCGGCGTGCAGGGAGATGGCGAGCGTGGCGAACTCCATGATGACCACGGGCTTGAAGCGCTCGATCGTGCCGAGAGCGCCCCGGACCACCCGGATGTCGTGGCCCTCGACGTCGATCTTCAGGATGTCGACGGCGTCCAGGTCCAGCTCCGTGACGAGGTCGTCCAGGCGCACGGCCGGGACCTCGATCACCTCGTGGGTGGCGTCGCTGCGGTTGCTGAGGAACTGCACGAACTCGGCGGGGGCCCCCTCGAGGGGCATGCTGCCGGCCGCGAACTCGTGGTTGTCGCAGAAGCTCAGCGAGCCGGGCTCGTCACTGATGGCTCGCTGCACGACCTGCACCTGGGCAGCGCCGTTGCGGTCGGCGTTCTTCTGCAGCCATCCGGCGGTCCGGGGGTTGGCCTCGACCGCGACGACCTTGACGTGTGATCCGAGGGAGGCCAGGCCCAGACTGTGCACACCGACGTTCGCGCCGACGTCGATGATCGACGTCGGACCCTTGGCCTCGACGAGTGCGCCGAGCAGTTCCAGCACCCCGTCGTGGAAGGTGTCGCCGTCAGGCAGTTCCAGGAGGTAGGCGTCGGTGTCGTCGCCCTCGATGGCGATCTTGTTGCCCCAGAGCAGTGGAGTTCGCAGCACCCGGCCACCCTAACCCGGGCGTGGTGGTTACCGACGGTGTTCGAATGAATTCGCTAGCTGCGTCTGCGAATGGCCTGGTCAGGGCGTAACGGACCGTTCCGGTCCGCGTGTCGGATGCGCTCAGTGGTCCTCGAGCAGCCGGGAGACGCCCTTCATCCGATCGTCGGCGGCCATGCTCGCCAGCCACGAGGCCCAGCCGGGTCGGGACCGCATGGCGTCCAGCGCCTCGCGCGCGGCACCCCGGTCACCTCGGCGCGCCGCGGCGAGCGCCGCATAGAGGTCGCGGGCGCCCTCGGGTGCGAAGACGGCCAGGGTCTCGTAGTCGCCCTCGTCGTAGGCGCGTTGCAGGTTGCGCAGCATCCGGAGCTGGGCCACCGGCCCGCCGGAGTCGTCGACGCGCAGGTCGATCCGCACGCCGTCGTCCTCGTCGGTCGCCGGCCCGCCGCTCACCACCAGCAGGGCCGCGGACTGCCGGCCGCGCAGGTCGCCGCCGGCGTCCTGCCCGGCGGTCAGGGCGGCCAGCAGCCGGTCGGGGAGGTCGCCGCGCGCGGTGGTGAAGGCCTGCGCCATCGCCGGCAGCACGTCCTCGCCGGCGAGCATGTTGCCCTGCACGCTGAACCCCTCGCCGACGAGATGGCCGCTCACCGGGAACGAGCCGGGGCCGGTGTCGGCGGCCACGGAACCCGTCGCGTCCAGGACGGCGATCTGCCGCTCGGCGTCCTCGGCCGCGTGGGCGGCGCGGTGCACGAGCGCGGCGGGGGAGGTCCCGTCGGCCAGCCCGGCCAGGAGGCTGTTGCCGAGTCCGCGGCGGCTGCGGGCCTGGACGGCGACGATGCCGACGCCGGGCCGGGCGGTCGGCACCGCGCGGCCGACGGCGAGGATGCACGAGGAGACGGCGATGCCCAGGTCGCCGGTCGCGGCGTCCCGGCCGAGGACGGAGAAGGTCACCCCTCTTCGGCCGTTCTGCCCAGCTCCCGGACTCCGTCGATGCTGCGGCCCAGGGTCGCCGTGACTCGCTCGGAGGCGGCGCGCTCGGGAAGACGTTCGGCGAAGGGATACCGGCAGAGCACGATCGAGGCGCCGGCGGCCAGTGGGGCCAGCAGCCAGGCGACCGGCCCTGCCTCGGCGGCGACCTGGGCGTCGACCAGGATCCGGTCGTCCGGGCCGATGCCGAGCCGGCCGGCCAGCTCACGTGCGGCCTCGACCAGGCCGCCCAGGGTGAGCTCGAGTCCCCCCGCGACCAGCCCGGTCGCCGCCGGGTCCGGTGGCGAATAGGGCATGAACCGGTCACCGGAGGTCCGCACCTCGAGGGCGAAGTCGCGGGCCTGCCCCGCGTAGCCGGCCATCCCGGCGCCCAGCGGATGGAGGGAGAGGCCGAGGAGTTCGGCGTCCCCGTCGTCCTCCTCCAGTGCCGCGAGCCGGTCCTGGGCGGCGAGGACGACGTCGGCGCCGGTGAGCCCGCCGTCGTCCTCGGACGCGGTGTCGAGGACCGCCGCCCCGCAGCTCCAGATCCCGAGCAGCACGGCGGCGGTCTGCCAGTGCACGGGGAGCGCGACCGCGACCGTGCTTCCCGGCCCGACGTCGAACTCGTCCTGGAGCAGGTTGGCGGTCTTGGCCACCCAGTTGTCCAGCGTCGTCGCGGAGAGCTCCACCCGCTCACCGGTCGAGTCGTCGTAGTGCGTGACCAGCGGCCGGGCCGGGTCGCGGTCGCGGGCGGTGGCGAGCAGGGCGGCCGGGCCGATCGGAGGCATGGGCCCAGGATCCCAGGTGGCGAACGAGCGGGTGCCGCCACCCGAGGGTGGCGGCACCCGGCCGATCAGCGCCCGCGCTTGGTCGGCGGCTCGCCCTCGTCGAGGGCTGCCTGCGCGGCGACCGAGTCGTAGGCGCAGGCGTCGGCCGCGCTGACCGCGGGTGACGCCGGGGCGCTCGCCGAGGTGCCGGCCGCCGATCCGCCGGTTGCCGTACCGGGCGCCGTGCCCGTGGGGGCGGTGCTTGTCGGCGCGGTGGACGAGCCGGGGGCCCGGGGGTGAAGAGCGTCGTCGACCAGACCGCGGATCTTGTCGTAGTCCGGGTAGGCCGGCGTGATGATCGAGTCGTCGAAGACGACGCTGCGGATCCCGGCGTCCTTGACCTTCAGCGCGAGGTCGGCGAAGTCGCCCACCACGGACTGCGGGATGT
>JAOPUS010000405.1 GCA_025963345.1 Blastococcus sp.
GAGGACGTCCTGCCGCATTAGGGGGCCGCTACCGGGGTCGGCGTCGGTACCGGGGTCGGCGTCGGCGTCGGCGTCGGCGTCGGCGTCGGCGTCGCGGTCAGGCTCGGCGTCGGCGTCGGCGTCGGCGTCGGCGTCGGGATCGGCGTCGGGGTCGGGCTCGGGGTCGACGACTGAGTGGGAGTTGGCGTCGGGGTCGGTACCTGTACCGGGGTCGGGATCGGGGTCGGGGACGGGGACGCGGCGGTCGACGACGGGGCGGTCGCCGACACCAGCGGAGTAGCGGTCGGGGTCGCCGTCGACGGGACGGCCGCGGCGGTCTGGTCCACGGCCACGGCGGGCGGTCCAGCGGGATTGGCCGGCGGCACCGTCGGCAACGGCAACGGCTCGGTGGACGGGGTGGGGAGTTGCGGCGGTGGCGTCCCCGCATAGGTGGCGGCGAGCGTCAGGACCGTCGCCACGTAGCTGTTGGAGTGGTTGTAGGCGAGCACGGCGAGCGTCTGCCCGGTCACCGAGGACAGGTCTCCCCCAGCGGCGCAGAGGTATTTCGCCGTCGCCGCGGCTGCGTCGTGGATGTCGAACGGGTCGCTTCGCCCGTCACCGTCGCCGTCGGTGGCGTAGGTCCGCCAGGTCGAGGGGATGAACTGCATCGGGCCCACGGCGCGGTCGTACACGAGATCACCATCGAGATGTCCCGCGTCGGTGTCGCGGATCAGGGCGGCGCGGACCCCGTCCAGAGCGATGCCGATGATCGGGGGCGTCGAGCGTCCGTCGGTGTGCAGCACCGCCCCGGCGAAGCTCCCATGGTTGGACTCCACGCGTCCGATGGCGGCGACCAGCGGCCAGGCGATGTGACAGGTGGCCGGACTGGCGGCGACCGCGCTGACGTACGCCTCGAGCGCGGTCGACGGGATGCCGTCGGCAGCCAGCGCGGAGGCCAACCCGCCCGCGCTCGCGTCCGGCGCAGCGCTGGACGTCGCATCCAGCCCTCCGGGCGGCGCCGTCAGGGCGGGACTCTCCGGAGGGGGCGCGGAAGAACTAGGGGGCGCAGAAGAACTCGCGACGGAGGCCGTCGCAACGCCCGTGGCCGGCGCAGCTGCGTACGCCGACAGCGCTGGGGAGGTCGGCCCGGCCGGAGCTGCGCGGTCCGCCTGCGGGACCACGACGAGGGCTGCCACGGTGATCCCGACGGCCGCTCGCCGGCGGAACGTCCGCGGGACTCGCGATGTCCTCATCGGTACGGCAACCGTCCCACTACCCCGCCATGATCGGCTCGGTCACATCTTCACGCCGCGAGTCGGCGCTGGACCACAGCTATTCAGACGACCTCTGAACGCGCACCCCCTTGCAGCGCGCCGATCAGACGGCGACGCCAGATCACCCGGCAGCGGTGGCGTTCCACATCAGGCCGCAGCTGTTCCCATACGCCGCGTCGCCGGTCGACCACCGCAGTGACCGGGCAGCGCGTCGATCGCAGGTAGCCGCCCGTGGCTCAGGCGGCGTCGGTGTCCGCCACCGGCCCCCGGTGCACCGGTCCCCCGCGCACGAAGCCGGCCGGGTCGCTCGCCCGCGTCGGTCCCGCGGCCAGCCACCGGGCGAACCCGTCGGGGTCCCGCCGCTCGAGTTCGTCGAGCGCCTCCTCGCGACGGGCCACCAGCGACTCCCGTGCGACGGGGTCCAGCCGGCCGGCCAGCGCCACCGTCGTGTCCAGCCACTCGTCACCGAGGGCACGCGTGGTCAGCGCCCTCACCGGCGGGAGATGCCGGGCGTCCCTCAACGGGTCGTCCCGAACCGGCGCCGGGCCCTGGTCCGCGGTGACGGCCGGCAGCAGCTCCGCCCCGGCCGGCCACGCCCGGTCCGTCGTCGCGCCGGTGCCGGGAGCGGGCCGCAGGACACGCCCGCGGATCAGCCGGACGACGAGGTACGCGAGCAGGCCGACCACGACGGCGAGGGCGGCCACCGTTCCGCCGGCCACCGTGGCGACACCCGCGACGACCAGCACTGCCCCTGCGGTACATCCCGCCGCCCACACGGCGGACTCGACGGCCGAGCCGCGGGCGGGGACGGGCGACTCCCGGGCGATCCCCGCGGCGGTGCAGCCGGCCAGCGTCGCGGCGAGGCCGACGCCGACCAGTCCGGGGCCGCGCAGGGCGAGCCCTCCGGCGACGGCGAGCGCACCCCCGCCGAGCAGCGCGCCGCCCAAGAGCACGCGGGAGAGCGGTCGGCTGATGGACACGGGCGGCCTCCAGAGTGCTCGGACATACCGGTGCGAGCGGCCCGTCAGCGTCCGGAGCCCGCCCGCTCGTCCCGCACTACCCCTCCGAGGCCGTTGATGCACACGACGCCGCGAGGTCTTCCTTCTCGCGGCCGCGGCGAGGAGGCTCGATGGCAGGGACGGACCCACTGCTCCCGGAGGTGCACCGTGTCGATGTCGGCCCCGACCGGCCGCGCGGAGGACGTCCGCGCGGAGAGTGCGCGGGACGGTGACGATCCACCGGGCCGCGACGTCGTCGTCGGCGTCGACGGGACCGAGGTCGGGCTCGGCGCGGTCCGGTGGGCGGCCCAGGAGGCGGCCCGGCGCAACGCGCCGCTGCGGATCCTGCACGCCGCGCCGTATCTCGGCCGGCGCGGTCCGACCGGCTCGCCCCCGCCGGAACTGCCCCGCGCCCGGGGGATCACCGCGGTGGCCTACACCGTCGCGCGGCACACCGCGCCGGGCGTGAAGTCGTCCACCGAGGTCGTGCCCGGTGACCCCGTCACCGCGCTGCTCCGGGCGGCGGCCGCCGGCCAGCTCGTGGTCCTCGGCAGCTCGACGACGGGTGCTGCCGACGAGATGGTGCTGGCCACGATGGCCGCCCGGGTCGCCGCCCGCTCCCCCGCCCCGGTCGTCATCGTGCCGCGTCGCCGCGGGGGAGAGCCGGCGGGCCGCCCCGCGGTCGCGATCCTCGGCGTCGGTGAGCGGGCCGACGACGAGGCGGTCGCCATGTTCGCCGCGACCACCGCGCAGCGCTCCGGCGTGCCCCTCTCGGTCCTGCAGACCCGGCCGTCGCGACAGACCGTCCCCGCCAGCTGGGTCGACGACCCGGCTGTGTGGGCCCAGCGGTTCCCCGGCCTGGAGGTCCAGCATTCCGAACTGCCGGCCGCCCGGGCGAACCAGGTCCTCGGTGCCACGTGTCCGTCCCCGCTGCTGGTGATCAGCGCCGGCCACGGCACCCTGCTGCACCGGTCGCTCGACGGGCCGCACCGCTGGCTGCTCCGGCACTGCACCTCGCCCATGGCGCTGGTGCCCGCTGTGCACCGGCCGGAGCACGATCGTCGCGAGGAGGTCGTCGCGCTCGTCTGACGGCGCACGCACCGCTCGGCCGTCCCGCGCCACCGGGCAGGATCGTCGGTCGTGGGTTCCTCGGTGGTCGATGTCGGCCCGCGTCTGGCCGTCGTCCTGATCGCCTTGACGGCGCTGGCCGCCGTCGCCGGGCGGCTGTACGGTCTGGGCCAGGACCGGCCGGTGGTGATAGCGGTCGTCCGCGCCACCGTGCAGCTCGCCGTGGTGTCGGCGCTGCTCCTCGTCGTCGTCCGGTCGCTGCTGCTGTCGACGGCCTTCGTCGTCCTGATGCTCTCCGTCGCGACCCTGACCTCGGCCGGCCGCGTCACCGGGCACGGCCTGCGGTCCCCCGGGGCCGTCCGCCGGCTGCTGCCCACGGCGCTGCCGATCGTCGGCGGGGCCGCACCGGTGGTGGCGCTCGTGCTGGCCAGCGGCGCGGTCCCGCTGCGCGGCACCGCGGTCATCCCCATCGCCGGCATCCTGATCGGTGGCGCCATGACGGCGACGTCGCTGGCCGGCCGGCGGCTGCGCGACGAGCTCCGCGTCCGCCGCGGCGAGGTGGAGGCCGCGCTCGCCCTGGGCTTCCTCCCCCGGGACGCCGTCCTGCTCGTCGGCCGCCCGGTCGGCGCCACCGCGCTGGTCCCGCCGCTCGACCAGACCCGGACCGTGGGTCTGGTGACGTTGCCCGGCGCTTTCGTGGGCGTCCTGCTCGGCGGCGGCAGTCCGCTGGAGGCCGGTGCGGCCCAGCTGCTGGTCCTCGTCGGACTGCTCGCCGCCGAGGTACTGGCGGTCTGGGCGGTCACCGAGCTGATCGCGCGCGGCGCGATCCTGGACGACGTCCCACGCTGACTTGCAGGAATCTCACAGGCTTCCTCCAGCGGCGGGCCAGCGCGGGCGCGCACAGTGGACTCCTCGCCGCGGTCACATCGGCCGCGCGGAGGGAGGACCACAGCAGTGAGCGAGCACGGAACCGAGCCCGGCGCGGACCGCGACGCCCAGGCGGGCTCCCCCGGGACGCCGGCATACCAGGCCGCCGCCGAACCGGCGGCCGCCGCCACGACACCCGCCCAGCCGGCCTACGGGGCCGGCCCCTACCCGTGGACGCAGCCCCAGGCACACACGCCGCCGACCCCGCCGTACTACCCCGGCTACGGCGGTCATCCGCTGGCCGCCCCGCAGCCCACTCCCGAGGGCACCCCGTCACGTCGCGCCGGCCGGTTGCGGATCGGGATCGCCGGACTCGTCGCAGGCGCGCTCATCGGCGGCGGCGCCGGGGCCGGCGTTGCCGGCCTGATCGACAACCCCGCAGCGCCCGCGTCCACGAGCGCCACGGCGCAGAGCGTCACCATCAAGAACCCCGAGACAGCGACGTCGGCGACAGCCGCGGCGGCGAAGGCCGCACCGAGCGTGGTGACCATCTACGTCTCGAGCGGGTCGAACTCCGGCAGCGGCTCGGGCGTCGTCCTGACCGATGACGGCTACGTGCTGACCAACAACCACGTCGTCACCCTCGAAGGGGCCGGCACCGGAACAGTGCAGGTGCGCACGGCCGACGGCACGCTCTACGACGCCAGCGTCGTGGGCACGGACCCCGCCTCCGACCTGGCCGTCGTCCATCTCGACGGCGCCAGCGGGCTCAGCCCCGCCACCTTCGCCGACTCCGACAAGGTGCAGGTCGGCGACCTGGCGGTCGCCATCGGCGCCCCGCTGGGCCTGTCCAACACGGTCACCGACGGGATCATCAGCGCCACCGGGCGAGCGGTCGCCACCGGCTCGACCCAGAACGACGCCACGGTCATCGATGCGCTGCAGACCGACGCGGCGATCAACCCGGGCAACTCCGGCGGCGCGCTCGTCAACGGCGCCGGCGAGGTCGTCGGCATCAACAGCGCCATCGCGACGGTCGCCTCCGGGGCACCGGGATCGCAGTCGCAGAGCGGGAACATCGGCGTCGGGTTCGCCATCCCGTCCAACAGCGCCCAGCGCATCGCCAAGGAGCTCATCGCGGACGGGTCGGCCACCCGCGCCTTCCTCGGCGTGAGCGCCCGTACAGCGGCCGACGGCCAGAACTCCGGCGTCGGGACCGGCGCCGAGATCGTCTCCGTGGAATCGGGCAGCGCCGCGGCGAACGCCGGACTGCAGGTCGGCGACGTCGTGACCGCGGTCGGCGACCGGACGGTCACCACCTCCACCGAGTTGACCGCGGCGGTCCGGAGCAAGGCGCCGGGCGACACGGTCACGCTGACCGTGCGGCGCGGGAGCGACACCAGCACCGCCAAGGTGACCCTGGGTTCGGTCAGCTGAGTGGGTCGGCGAACGGCGGGGTCCCTACGCTGGTGCGGGTGCCGCAACCCCGACCGTCCGTCCCCCTCGCGAGCTCGCTCGACGACCCGGAGCGCGCCGGCGATCTGACCCGCATGAAGAGGCTGGCGACCGGCCTGTTCCTGCTGGCCGCCGCCGTCTTCCTCGCCTGCGTGCTGCTCGGCGGCGACGCAGGCAGCTGGGTGGGGTACGTCCGCGCGACCGCCGAGGCGTCCATGGTCGGGGCACTCGCGGACTGGTTCGCGGTCACCGCGCTGTTCCGGCACCCGCTGGGGCTGCCGATCCCGCACACCGCGATCATCCCGCGCAAGAAGGACCAGATCGGCGAGAGTCTGGGCACCTTCGTCCAGGAGAACTTCCTGACCCGCAGCGTCGTCGAGGCGAAGCTGACCACGATCGACGTGCCCGGCCGGCTCGGCGCATTCCTGGCCAGCCCGGGCCGGGCCGAGCGCCTGGCCGGCGATGCGGCGGCTGCTGTCACCGCGCTGTCGGAGCTGCTTCGCGACGAGGACCTCGAGCCGGCGGTCGCCGACCTGGTGGACCGCAAGCTGCACGCGACCCCGGCCGCGCCCGCCGTGGCCCGGGTGCTGGAGCTCGTCGTGGAGGGCGACCGGCACCAGGAGGTAATGTCGGTCGCCCTGCGTGGCCTGTCCCGGTTCCTGCAGGACAACCGGCTGGTCTTCCGGGCGCAGCTGGGTGACGCCTCCCCCTCGTGGGTTCCCGACTGGGTGGACGACCGGGTGTTCGACCGCGTCTTCGCCGGCCTCCAGAGCTTCCTCGAGGAGGTCGGGACGGACCCGCGTCACGAGTTGCGGCGCTCCTACGACGCGCGGCTGCGGGCCTACGTGCACGCCCTGCGCACCGACCCCGACACTGCCGCGCGGATCGAGGACCTCAAGAAGGAGCTGCTCGAGCACCCCGCCGTCCGGGCCTGGTCCGGGTCACTCTGGACCAACGCCAAGAACGCCGTCCTGAGCGCGGCCGCCGACCCGGATTCCGAACTGCGGTCCCGCCTCGCGGGACTCATCGGGGACGGCGCCCGGCTGTTGCAGCACGACCCGACCGTCCGCGAGCTGGTCCAACGGCACTCGCACAGCATCGCCGGCTATCTCGTCGAGCGGTTCTCCGCCGACGTTGCCGACCTCGTCAGCAGCACGGTGGCCCGCTGGGACACCGAGGAGACCAGCCGGCGGATCGAACTGCAGGTGGGCCGCGACCTCCAGTGGATCCGGGTCAACGGCACCGTGGTCGGCGGGCTGGCCGGCCTGGTCATCTACACGGTCGCCCAGCTGCTCGGCTGACCTGCGAGGGGATCAGCCGAGCCGGAAGCCGTCCCGGGTGGAGCCCGGTGAGACCACGCAGCTGACCAGCGAGGGACAGCTGCGATGGACGTCGCCCTGCGAGGGGCGCCGACGAGCAGGCCCGGAGGGCCTTCGAGGAGTCGGCGAAAGGGCTCAATGCGACGGGGAACGGCGCCTGGCCGCGGTGCGCTCCGGAGGAGCGCGATGTCATCGCCGTGTCATCGCCGCGGCGTAGAGGGCGATGCCGGCCGCGACGCTGACGTTGAGCGACTCGGTGTCGCGGTCGATCGGGATACGGATGACGACGTCGCACCGCTCCCGCACCAGCCGCGAGAGCCCCGTGCCCTCGGCGCCGACCACGAGCGCGACCGGGTCGGCGAACCCGTCGTACCGGTCGAGGTCGACGTCGCCGTCGGCGGCCAGGCCCACGGTCTGCAGCCCGGCCTCCTGGTAGGAGGCGAGCGCGCGGCCCAGGTTGACCGCCCGGGCCACCGGGATGCGGGCGGCGGCACCGGCGCTGGTCCGCCACGCGGACGCGGTCATGCCGACCGCGCGGCGCTGCGGGACCACAACGCCGTGCGCGTCGAAGGCAGCAGCGGAGCGGACGACGGCACCGAGGTTGCGCGGGTCGGTGACGCCGTCCAGTGCCACGATCAGCGGCGGCCGGCCCGAGTTGCGGGCGAGGTCGACCAGGTCGTCAGGATGCGCGTAGTCGTACGGCGGCACCTGCAGGCCGATCCCCTGGTGCAGCGCACCCTGGGACATCCGGTCGAATTCGGCCTTGCCGACCTCGAGCAGCGGCAACCCGCGGTCGCCGGCCAGCGCGATCGCCTCGGTGATCCGCTCGTCGGTGCCGCCGCGGCTGGTGTCACCGGTGACGACGTAGAGCGCGTTCGCCGGGATGCGGGCCCGCAGCGCCTCCACGACCGGGTTGCGCCCGAGCAGCAGCTCGGGGGTCTCCTCGGAGCGCGCCCGGGCACGGGCACGCTCGGCGCGCGAATTGGCGTCGGCCGTCGCCCGCCGCTGCGCGGGGTGCCCTGGCCGGGCCTCCGCGGGCGGGGTCGCGCCGCGGCCGGCGAGCGAGCGGCGGTTCTTACCGCCTGTT
>JAOPUS010000431.1 GCA_025963345.1 Blastococcus sp.
GTGACGTCGATGAGCACCTTCCCGACGACGCCGTCCTGCACCGCCTGGTGGGCCTGCGCCGTCTGTGCGAGCGGGAACACGTGCAGCGGCAGGCCTGCGTCCCGGCCGATGCGGACCGCGCCGTCGAGGACGGCGGCGTTGACGTCCTCCACCGCGATCTCCTTGGCCCGTGCCGGCTCGGTGTAGACCAGCACGAACTGCCAGCGGGCGTTGAGCTGCATCTGTGACCGGACCGGGACGGTCACCTCCCCGCCCGCGTCGTCGGCGTACATGGCGACGGCGCCGTGCAGGGCGATGACCTGGGCGTCGATCGCCGCGTTGACGGCCGGGTTCACCTCGACGATGGCGTCCACACCCTGGGGGACGATCTTGCGCACCTCGGCGACGACGTCCTGCTGCCTGTAGTGGATGACGTGGTCAGCTCCTGCGGCGGCCGCTAGCTGGGCCTTGTCCGGGCTGCTGACCGTGGTGATGACGGTGGCCTCGGCCCAGTGCGCCAGCTGGATCGCGGCGTTCCCGACGGCGCCCGCGCCGCCCTGCACCAGCACGGTGTGCCCGGACAGGGAACCGGCGTCGATCCGGTCGGGGAGCGACTCGGCGACGGTCAGGCAGCGGTGGGCGGTGAGGAACGGGATGCCGAGCGCGGCGCCCAGTTCGAAGGACGGCTCGGCGCCGAGGAGGACGGTCTGTCGCGCCGGGACGACGGTGTACTCGGCCGCTGTCCCGAAGGGCCGCTGATAGGCCGCTTCCCAGATCCAGACCCGCTCACCCACCAGCACCGGGTCGACGCCCTGCCCGACGGCGTCGATCGTGCCGGCGCCGTCCTGGTTCGGGATCTTCCCGCCCGGCCCGGGGTCGGCCGTGCTCCGCGACTTCCAGTCGGTCGGGTTCACCCCGGAGAAGGTGACACGGACGCGCACCTCGCCGGGACCGGGTTCGGGGACAGGACGCTCGACGAGTTCCAGGACGTCGGGGCCGCCGGGACGGCTGTAGGAGATGGCTCGCACAGGTGGCTCCTACCCGTGTCGAGTCCGCCCACTCTGCCGCGCAGGCTCGTTGCCGTCAGGCGGGTGGTGCGTCGTCGTCCGTGGGCCAATCGGGGGCGGGCAGCCCGGCGAGCGCCACGAGGCGCCCGATCGTGTCCTCGACGACCTCGTCCTCCGGCGGTGCGCCGTCCGGCGACGCCATCAGGTGCTGCACCTCGCTCGGGTCGACGGTCGCCCCCTCGGCCTCGAGGACCCATCGGGCGAAGCCCTCCGACTCGGCTGCGGTGTCCACCGGGCTTCCGGCGTCCGGCTCCTCGAAGTAGATCCGCGGCTCGTAGCCGAGGAAGAAGCGGCCGCCCGTGGCATCGGCCGCCCGGTAGTCCACCGTCGCGATGCGGCTGTCGTGGACGTCGATGATCAGGAAGGGGACGGCGGTCGGACCCCCGGTGCTCCACTGGCCGGCGCTGTACGCGAACTTCCCGAAGAGACCCACGGGCCGAGGCTAGCCAGGCGGTTCAGACCTCGACGGCGACGCTGAGCAGCACGACGCTGTCCTCATCGGCGTGCAGGCCGTGTCGCTGCATCGGGAGGGGCGCGATCTCACCGGCGCCGAGGGCCACGCCGCCGTTCCCGGCCACGATCCGGACCCGGCCGCGGAGCACCTGCAGGCTGGCCGCGCCCGGGCTCTCGTGCTCGCCGAGGTCGACGCCGGCCAGGAGCGCGATGACGGTCTGGCGGAGCCCGTCGACCGGGTGCGCCAGCGTGTGCGCCGCCCGCCGGGCGTATGCGGCGGCCGCCCTGTCCAGCAGTTCGATGGCGAGGGCGGTGAGGTCGACGGGGCCGGGTTCGGCGGCCGGCGGCGTCATCGCCTCAGGTTAGGGCGTGGGAGGTCTTCGGGGTCAGCGCCAGGTGCGCATATCGGGTCGGCGGCCCAGAGTGCGCTCCACCTGTTCCGCGGCCTTCTCGTCGGCGTTCACCAGCACCGGCCGCGGCGTGCCGGCGAACAGCGGGAGGTCCGACGGGCTGTCGCTGTAGGCGGCCGGCCACGGCGGGGGATATCCGCGCTCGATGAGCATGGCCACCTTCGCCTCGCCCATCGCCCGCCGCACCCGGGGCGGCCACAGCGCTCCGGTGGAGCCGACCACGTCGAGGTCCCCGAGTCCGACGGCGGCCAGGAACCCCCGCGCCAGGGTCTCCTCGCAGCCCGTGGCGACGACGACCGCGTTCCCGCGGCGCTGGTGCTCGCGGACGCAGGCGATCGCGTCGGCCACCGCGGCCTCGGGCTTGCGGGTCAGTGCCTCGCCGAAGGCAGCGGTGACCGCCTCGACGTCGGATCCGCGCTGTGCGCCGACCGCGATCCGGGTCATGACCCGGGCCGCCAGCGGGCGGAGCTGGGGAACCATCGCGCCGGGGACGAGCAGCGGTGCCGCGAGCACCAGGAGGAGCAGCCGGCGGGGCGCCTGGCGGAGCCGCCCGTGAAGGAACAGCGTGGACGCGTCGCCGCCGAGCAGGACCTTGTCCAGGTCGAAGACGACCGTCGATGCCATGGCGAGGGAATACCGGCGGGAAGCGGTGCGGGAAACCTGTCTACGGCATGGCTTCGGTGACCGGTCACCCGAGGCCGGCTGCCCGGGCGCGGTCCTCCACCGTCCGGACGGCGGCGCGCAGGTCGCCGAGGTGGCGCTGCACGAGGCCGGTCAGCGACAGCACCTGCCGCCGCCAGGTCAGGTTGATGGTGCCGACGACCCGGCCGTCGAGCCGCACCGGCATCGCGATCGACGACCGCCCGTCATCGACCTCCGAGCGCGGGCGGTAGTAGTCGCCGCCGAAGTCCGGCGCCCGCACCGCGTACCCGCGCTCCCGGGTGGTGGCGACGATCCGCTGCAGCGCCTCGTCGTCGAAGGCCAGTGCGTGCGCGGGGATGTCCTTGAGCCGGAGCCGGGCGATGACGGCGCGGAACTCCTGCTCGCCGCAGTTCGCGAGATAGGCCCGGCCGGACGCCGAGCCGAGCATGTTCACCCGGAACCCGTGCGGCCGCGGGGGCAGCCCGTCGAAGTAGGTGCGGGAACTGTTGGTCTCCAGGGTCTCCATGTAGTCCAGGCGCGGGACCGCCAGCACCGAGGGCCACTGCAGCCGCTGGGAGAGCTCGTCGAGCACCGGGGAGGCGATCTCGACGAGCCACGCGCTGTCGTCGGACTCCACCCGCCGCTGCAGGGTCTGGCTGGGGAGGAAGGCGCCGTCGACCATTCGCTGCCACACGAATCCGTGCTGGTGGGCGGTATGCAGGATCCGGGTCAGGGTCGGCTTCGGGATGCCGGTGGCCAGGTGCAGGTCGTGCAGGCTGGCCGCGCGCATCTCCTGGAGCACCTGGAGCACCTGGAGGCCGCGCCCGAGCGACTCGATCGGCTTGACCCGGTACTCCCGCACGGCGACCTCTCTGCCTGGTGCTTTTCGCACAGTGAAAAGCTCGACGATGAGTGTTGCCCATCACACGTGTGCTGCGCCACTGTCTGCACATGCCGGTTCCCCCAGCGCAGATCGACGTGGCGCAGAGCGACCTGCCGCAGACCACGGTGCGGGAGGGCGATCTGCTCTGGACGCCGTCGGCCGGGCAGGTCGAGGGGGCCCGGCTCACGGAGTTCACCCGCTTCGCCGAGGCGCGCACCGGCCGCCGGTTCGCCGACTACGAGCAGCTGTGGGCCTGGTCGACCACCGAGCTCGAGGAGTTCAGGCAGGCGATCTGGGACTTCTTCGACGTCCGTTCCTCGGCGCCGTACACCGCCGTCCTCGAGAGCCGCGCCATGCCCGGCGCCCGCTGGTTCCCCGGCGCCCGGCTGAACTTCGCCGAGCACCTGCTCCGGCAGGAGCGTGCCGGCACCCCCGCGCTGCTGTTCGCCGACGAGATCTCCCCGCTGCGCGAGCTGCCGTGGGAGGAGTTCGCCCGGCAGGTCCGCGCGGTCGCCACCCACCTCCGGGCGCAGGGGATCGGGGTCGGCGACCGTGTGGTCGCCTACCTGCCCAACATCCCCCAGGCCATGGTCGGGATGCTGGCGACGGCGAGCGTCGGCGCCATCTGGGCGAGCGTCTCGCCCGACTTCGGCGCCCGTGGCGCGCTCGACCGGCTCGGCCAGCTCGACCCCGCGGTTCTCCTCGCTGCCGACGGCTACCGCTACGGCGGCCGCGACTTCGACCGGCGCGGCGAGGTCGCCGAGATCGTCGCCCGGCTGCCGAGCGTGCGCGAGGTCGTGCACGTCCCCGTCCTCGGTCTCGAGCAACCGGGCACCCCGTGGGACGACGTCCTCTCCGGTCCCGCGGTGCCGGCGGCGGAGTTCGAGTTCGCGCAGGTGCCCTTCGACCAGCCGCTCTGGGTGGTGTTCTCCTCCGGCACCACCGGGCTGCCCAAGGCCATCGTGCACGGGCACGGCGGGATCCTGCTCGAGCACCTGAAGCTGCACGTGCTGCACCACGACCTGCGCCCCGGCGACCGCGCGTTCTTCTTCACCACCACCGGCTGGATGATGTGGAACTTCCTGGTCAGCATGCCGCTGGTCGGGGCCGCGCCGGTGCTCTACGACGGCAACCCGAGCCACCCCGACGTCGACGTCCTCTGGCGGATCGCGCAGGACAGCCGGGCCCGCCTGTTCGGCGCCAGCCCGACCTTCGTCGAGCTCATGCAGAAGGCCGGTGTCGTCCCCAGGGAGCGCTTCGACCTCGATGCGCTGGACGTCGTCATGCCGGCCGGCTCCCCGGTGGCCCCGGCGGTCACCGCGTGGTTCTACGCCGACGTCAAGGACGACCTGTCGATCGCGACGGGCAGCGGCGGCACCGACTGCTGCACCGGCTTCGTCGGCGGCGTGCCCACGCTGCCGGTGTACGCCGGTGAGATCCAGGCCCGCTCCCTCGGCGTGGCCGCCGAGGCGTGGGACGAGTCGGGCACGAGCGTTGTCGGCCAGGTCGGCGAGCTGGTCATCACCGCGCCGATGCCGTCGATGCCGCTGTTCTTCTGGGGGGACGACGACGGCGCCCGCTACCGGGCCAGCTACTTCGAGACCTTCCCCGGCGTGTGGCGGCACGGCGACTTCTTCGAGCTCAACGAGCGCGGCGGCTGCTTCGTGCGCGGGCGGTCCGACGCCGTCCTCAACCGGCAGGGCGTCCGGATCGGCACGGCCGAGATCTACCGCGTGGTGGAGGACGACCCCGCCGTCCTCACCTCGCTGGTGGTCAACCTCGACCTGCCGGGCGGCGGCTTCTTCATGCCGCTGTTCGTCGTCCTCCGCCCCGGCCAGGAGCTGGACGCCGATCTGCAGGCGCGGCTGCGCCGCAGCCTGCGGGCGGAGTACACGCCGCGGCACGTGCCCGACGCGATCGTCGCCGTCGGCGCCATCCCGATGACCCGCAGCGGCAAGAAGATGGAGATCCCGGTCCGCCGGGTGCTCCTGGGCGCGGCCCCGGCCGACGTCGCGGACCCGAACGCGATGGCCGATGCCGACGCCTTCGCCGACATCGCCGAGTACGCCCGCACCCAGCAGGACTACACGCCCAGCTGATCAGCAGGACCCCCACCCACCTCAGACGCTCTGCCGGCCGCCCACCCCACCCCCCCGAGGACCCCCATGGACCAGCGCTCGTTCCCCCTGCCGTCGCAGATCGCCGCCGTGCCCGGGGCGGAGGGATGGGAGGCGATGTACCCGTACTTCTCGCGCTTCCAGCCCGAGGACGACGAGCG
>JAOPUS010000001.1 GCA_025963345.1 Blastococcus sp.
GGCTCGTCGTACTGGGTGGTCTGGAAGCCCTTGGGGATGTCCGGGTAGAAGTAGTTCTTCCGGGCGAAGCGGGACCACGTGGCGATCCGGCACCCCAGCGCGAGCCCGATGCGGATCGCGGACTCGATCCCGACGGCGTTGGCCACCGGGAGGGAGCCGGGCAGGCCGAGGCAGACCGGGCAGGTCTGGGTGTTGGGCTCGGCACCGAAGGTGGTGGAGCAACCGCAGAACATCTTGGAGGCCGTGCCGAGCTCGACGTGGGTCTCCAGGCCGATGACCGGCTCGTACCGGGTGAGGACCTCGTCGAAGTCGACGAGTTTGTCACTGCTCACGGGGTGGGGCCTTCCTTCGGGGCGGTGCGGCCGGTCACCAGGGCACCGATGCCGGTCAGCACGCCGAGAACGATGAAGACGGCGAAGACCGGGCGGCCGGTGACGATCCAGAGGACGACACCCGCCAGGACGACGAACGCGGTGAGTGCCCAGGCGGCCTTGAGTGCGGCGTTCATGCTGCACTCCCCTGCGGGTTTCCGGCACGGGAGGCGAGCTGGTCGAGGAACCCGCGGTCACCGCGCTCGTCGGTCAGCGCGGCTTCCAGCGCAGCCGCCACCCGGTAGCAGCGGTCGTCGGCGAGGGCGGGGGCCATGATCTGGAACCCGACCGGGAGCCCCTCGGAGAGCCCGCTCGGCACCGAGATGGCCGGCAGCCCGGCCAGGCTCGCCGGCAGCGTGCACAGGTCGGCGGCGTACATGGCGATCGGGTCGTCGACCCGGGCGCCGATCGGGAAGGCGACGGTCGGCGTCGTGGGGCTGACCAGCACGTCGACACCCTCGAATGCGGCCGAGAAATCGCGGCTGATCAGCGTGCGCACCTTCTGCGCCTGGCCGTAGTAGGCCTCGTAGTACCCACTGGACAGGGCGTAGGTGCCGAGGATGATCCGGCGCTTCACCTCGGGGCCGAAGCCCTGCTCGCGGGTGAGCGCCATGACCTCGTCGAGGTCCCGGGTGCCGTCGTCGCCCACGCGCAGGCCGTAGCGGACGCCGTCGAACCGGGCCAGGTTGGACGAGGCCTCGCTCGGGGCGATCAGGTAGTACGCGGCGAGCGCCAGGTCGAACGCCGGGCAGGAGATCTCGCGGATCTCCGCGCCCATGGCCTCCAGCCGGGCGACAGCCTCGCGGAAACTGGCGAGGACGCCGTCCTCGTACCCGTCGGTGTGCCCCTCGCCGCCGAGCTCACGGACGACGCCGACCCGGAGGCCGGTCAGGCTGCCCTCCGCGCCGCGGCGGGCCGCCTCGGCGAGGACCGGCAGGGGTGCGCGGATGCTGGTGGAGTCCAGCGGGTCGTGCCCGCCGATCGCCTCGTGCAGCAGTGCCGCGTCGAGCACGGTGCGGGCCATGGGACCGGCCTGGTCGAGGCTCGAGGAGAAGGCGATGAGGCCGTACCGGGAGACCGAGCCGTAGGTCGGCTTGTGCCCGACCAGCCCGGTGACGGCCGCGGGCTGACGGATCGAGCCGCCGGTGTCGGTGCCGATGGCCCACGGCGCGAGGCCGCCGGCGACCGCTGCCGACGAACCGCCGGAGGAACCGCCCGGGATCCGCTCGGGGTCCCAGGGGTTGCGTGTGACGCGGTAGGCGGAGTTCTCGGTGGAGGACCCCATCGCGAACTCGTCCATGTTGGTCTTGCCCAGCAGGACCGTGCCGGCCGCCTTGAGCCGGGCGGCCACCGTCGCGTCGTACGGCGGCTTCCAGCCCTCGAGGATCTTCGAGCCGCTGGTGGTCGGGACGCCCTCGGTGACGACGACGTCCTTGAGCGCGACCGGGATGCCGGTGAGGCCCGTGCCACGCGTGCCGGCGGCGTCGATCTCGGCCGCCCGCGCGAGCGCGGTCTCGGGGTCGACGTGCAGGTAGGCACCCAGTTCGCCGTCGGCCGCCGCGATCCGGTCGAGGTAGGCCCGGGTGACGTCGACCGAGGTCGCGCCGTCGGCCAGGGCCGCCTGGAGCTCGTCGACGTTCATCGACGTCACGTCGGAGCTCATGGCTGGACTCCGCACTCGTTCCGCTCCTCGGTCGCTGGCGCTCCCTGCGATGCTCGCGCGCGCGTCGCCCTCGCTGCTACTCACGCCTCCTCCTGCAGGATCCGCGGCACCCGGAACCGGCCGTCCTCGGCCGCCGGGGCGCCGGCGAGGACGACGTCGCGGGGCAGGCTCGGGCGGACGACGTCCTCGCGCATGACGTTGGTCATCGGCACGGCGTGCGTGGTCGGCGTGACGTCCTCGACCGCGGCCTTCCCCACCTGCGCGACGGCGTCGAGCACGGCGGCCAGCTGGCCGGCGAAGAGATCGAGCTCCTCGTCGGTCACGGCCAGCCGGGCGAGGTGCGCCAGGTGCGCCACCTCGTCGCGGGAGAGTTGGCCCTTGCGGGAGAGCGTGCTCATGCTGGGGCGGGACTCCACTTCGGCGGTGCGCGACGGCTCGGTTCTCGGCCGGTGACGTGACCCCGCCACTCTACGTGGGGCCGATCGGGACGCGTCCGGCGCGGAACCGGCGTGAGAGGCTGCACGCATCGCGATCGACGGAGATCGAACAAGGACCCCTTGCCCCCCGCCACTCGCAAGCTCGCGCCGGGACCCTGCAGGGGGCCGACGACCCGGAGGAACCGTGTCCTATCTCCTGCGCCTGGTAGTGCCCGACCGGCCCGGCATCCTGGGCGCGGTGGCCACCGCGCTCGGCGACGCCGGCGTCGACATCGTTTCCCTGGACGTGCTGGAGCGCGGGCACGGCGTGGCCGTGGACGACGTGGTGGTCGAGCTCCCCCGCGACCGGCTGCCCGACAGCCTCATCACCGCCGCCCAGACCGTCCCCGGCGTGCGGGTGGAATCCCTGCGGCCGTTCGCCGGGCCGCTCGACACCCACCGCGAGCTGGAGCTGCTCGAGGCACTGGCCCGCGCGGCGGAAGGCACGTCGGTCAAGCTGCTGGCCGCCGAGCTGCCCCGGGTGTTCCACAGCGGCTGGGCCGTCGTCCTGGAGGCGGCCGGTGCCGACTGGGAGGTGGCCGCGGCCTCGGACGCGGCACCGACGTTCGACGGGCTGACGCTGCCCTGGATGCCGCTGCACGCACCGGCACTGCTGCCCAGCGAGGCCGACTGGCTGCCGGAGCGCTGGCGGGAGATGGCGCTGGAGATGATGGCCTCGCCCTACGGTGGCGCCGGCTGCGCGGTGGTGCTCGGCCGCTCCGGCGGTCCTGCCTTCCGCCGCTCGGAGCTGCTGCGGCTGGTGCACCTCACCGGCATCGCGACGACGGTGGCCTCGCTCCCGCCCGCGTGACTCAGTCGGAGCCGTCGCCGATCGTCGCGACCTCGCGGGCGGCGTCCGGGCCGTCCTCGAGCAGCACCCGGAAGCCGTCGTCGTCCAGGATCGGCGCCTTCACCTG
>JAOPUS010000024.1 GCA_025963345.1 Blastococcus sp.
TGTACCGGGACGGAACCGTCCTCGGGCGGACCTACGCCGCGCCGCTGCTGGTCGGCACTGCCGTGACGACACCGGGCGGCGCTGGGACCCCGGGCACGGGCGCCCCGGGCACAGACGCCCCCGGCACCGGAACGCCCGGAACGGGTACCCCGGACGCCGGCACTCCCGGCAGTCCTGGCACCGGAACTCCTGGCACCAGCCCGCCCGGCACGGGCGGCGGCTCCGGCTCCGGCGGCGGCTCCGGCTCCGGCGGATCGAGTTCCGGCGGGACCGGCGACGGTTCGGGCACGACCCCGGACGCGACCGGCGACGGGTCTGGCACACCCAGCGACGGCTCGGGCACCCCCCGCGACGAATCCGGCGACGGCTCCGGCGCCCCCGGCACCCCTGGCACCGGCACCCCTGGCTCCGGCACCCCTGGCTCCGGCACGCCCGGCACGCCCGGCACCCCTGGCACCCCTGGCACCGGCACGCCCGGCACCGGGACCCCGGGTTCCGGCTCGGACGGCTCCGGGTCGGGCGGCTCGGACTCGGGCGGCGCCCCGGCACCGGAAGTCGGCGGCAGCGTGACGTTCCCCGGCTCCGGTTCCTTCGGGATCACCTCGATGAGCCCGGCCACGGTGGACATCGCCGGCGGGACGCTCGTGACCATCACCGGTTCGGCGCTGCCCGCCAATCCCCGCGTGCGGGTCGGCGACTCGGCGTCGGCGGTCGTGGTCTCCTCCTCGCCCACCAGCGTCGTCTTCCGGTCCCCCGCCCGGGTGGCCGGCGTCTACGACGTGCATGTCTTCGCCACCGACGGCACCACGGCGGTGCTCGAGGCGGCCCTGACCTACGTCGACGGCGCAGGGTCCGGCACCCCCGGCACCGACACCCCCGGCACCGACAACACCCCCGGCACCGGCACGGGGACCGGCGGGTCCGGCTCCGGCGGCTCGGACGCGGGTGGGTCCGGTCCGGACGGCTCCGGCTCCGACTCGGGCGGCTCCGGCGGCGCCGCAGGACCGGTCGTCGCGACCGGTCCGGGTGGGGAGCGACTCGTGCGGACGACGAAGTTCGCCGCACTGGGCTCGATCTGGTCGATGGACTGCTCGACGTCCTGCACCGGGGTCGCGATCTGAGGCACCCCTTCGAACCGCTGCGCCCCGTCCGACTTCCCCACATGCGGACGGGGCGCAGCACGTTCGGCGGCCGTGCCGTCTCTGAGGTCAAGGACCTCGCCCTGGTCCACGCGGATCGCTGCGGCGGTCGACGTCTCGTCGTCCCTCGCGACAGGGGGGCGACGATGTCCCGGGCTGTCCCAGATGGCCGAGCGGCTACGGTCGGAGCGACCGGCTTGCTGGCCGAGAGGCGGCGCTGATCAGGGGGGTCTGCTCCCGCACGCCAGTGGCCGCCAGGTACTCTGGCGGGCGTTCGCGGGTGTAGTTCAATGGTAGAACATCAGCTTCCCAAGCTGACAGTGCGAGTTCGATTCTCGTCACCCGCTCGCTCGAGTGCTCACCGTTGACCCCTGCGGGCTGACCGTTGATCACCGGATACACAGGGAATGGCCCCGCCGGCCCGGAAACGGGTGCCGGCGGGGCCTTTCTCGTGTGCTCAGGGTGTCATTCGCCGCGGCGTGAGATGACCGGGCTCGCGGCTCCGATTCCGGGCACCGAGTCGGGCCCGCTCCGCGGGTGACGCCGGGGCCGCACCGTGGGTTGCGTCCCGGAGAGGCCGGGGTATCGGGCGGACGGCGAGGATGTGGCCGTCGCACCGGTAAGGGACGGGTCGACCGCCGACATGGCTGTTCGTCGTCGCCGTGACGTTCCCCTCGGAACGCCGCCCAGCGCCCCCGCGTTGATCTTCCTGGCAGGCCCCCCTGCTCCCTGGCCCATCGCGTCGAAGAGAGACATGAGCACAGATCACATAGCCCCGGCCACGCACCTCGAGTCCACTGAGGGGGTGTGTGGCCTGTGACGACAGCCCTCTCGTTGCTGTCGGGTGTGCTGGTGGTCTTGCTGATCACCGCGGTCACGGGTTACTTCGTGGCCCAGGAGTTCGCCTACATGGCCGTCGACCGCTCGCGGCTGAAAGCCCGCGCGGAGGCCGGTGACGCCGCCGCGCAGCGGGCGCTGGTGATCACCCGCCGCACGTCGTTCATGTTGTCGGGCGCGCAGCTGGGCATCACCGTCACCGGTCTGCTGGTCGGTTACGTGGCCGAGCCGCTGATCGGTGAGTCGCTGGGCGCCATGCTGGGCGGCGTCGGGATCCCCACCGGGGTCAGCGTGGGCATCGGCGCGGTGCTGGCGCTGCTGTTCGCCACCGTGGTGCAGATGCTCTTCGGCGAACTCGTCCCCAAGAACCTCGCCATCGCCCGCCCCGAACCGGTCGCCCTGAAGCTCGCGGGCTCCACGGCGCTCTACCTGTCGGTGTTCGGCTGGCTGATCCGGGTCTTCGACCAGGCATCCAACCTGCTGCTGCGCGCACTGAAGATCGAACCGGTGCACGACGTCGAGCACTCGGCGACCGCCCGCGACCTCGAGCACATCGTCGAGGACTCGCGCGAGAGCGGGGACCTGCCGGTGGAGTTGTCGATGCTGCTCGACCGCATCCTCGACTTCCCCCGGCGCACCGCCGGGCACGCGATGATCCCCCGCTCGCGGGTGGACACCGTGGAGGACACCGACACCATCGGCCGCGTCCGCGCGCTCATGGCCGACGGCCACTCGCGCTATCCGGTGCTGGCCGAGGACACCCAGGACGTCGTCGGCGTCGTGCACCTGGCCGACCTGCTGGCCACCACCGAGCCCGACACCGCTCCGGTGACCGCCATCGCCCGCCCGTGCCTGGTCGTGTCCCATCTGAGCCCACTGCCCGAGGTGCTCCGCCAGCTCACCGAGACCGACAACGAGCTCGCGTGCGTCGTCGACGAGTACGGCGGCTTCACCGGCGTGATCACGCTGGAGGACCTCGCCGAGGAGCTGGTCGGGGAGATCACCGACGAGCACGACCACGCAGCCCCGGAGTACGAGCCGGTCGAGGGTGACGGGATCTGGGAGATGTCCGGAGATGTCCACGTCGACGAGGTGGAGCGCGCGCTGGGCGTCGATCTGCCGCGCGGGGACTACGAGACCATCGCCGGCCTGGTCATCGCCTCCTACGGAGGCCTTCCGCCCGTGGGCACCACGCTGGAGATCGAACTGCCGCCCGACCCGGCGCAGCTGGCCCACGACGACGAACCGACACCGCGGATCCTGCGCATCGAGGTGCTCGAGGTCGACCGGCACGTCCCCTCTCGCGTGCGGCTGACGCTGCCCGACGTCGTCGACGCCGCCCGCGCCGCTACCGATGAGGAGACCTCCCGATGACCGACAACCCCTGGGTCGTCCTCACCGCCACGGGGGCCATCGTCGCGCTGAGCGCCTTCTTCGTGGCCGTCGAGTTCGCCCTCATGGCCGCCAAGCGGCACCGGCTCGAGGACGCCGCCACCACCAGCCGGGCGGCCCGCGCCGCGCTGCGCAGCGCCTCGGAGCTGACCCTGCTGCTGGCCGGCTCCCAGCTCGGCATCACGCTGTGCACCCTGGCGCTCGGCGCGATCACCAAGCCCGCCGTACACCACTGGCTCACCCCGCTGTTCGCCACGTGGGGACTGCCGCTGGTCGCGGCCGACGTCGCCGGCTTCGTCCTCGCGCTGCTGATCGTCACCTTCATCCACCTCGTGGTCGGTGAGATGGCCCCGAAGTCCTGGGCGATCGCCCACCCGGAGAAGTCCGCCACCCTGCTCGCCCTGCCCATGCGGGCGTTCATGTGGACCACCCGCCCGCTGCTCGGGGCGCTCAACGAGGCGGCCAACGGGCTGCTCCGCAAGGTGGGTGTGGACCCGGCGAACGAGGTCGCCGTCGGCCAGAACCCCGAAGCGTTGCTCCATTTGGTGGAGCATTCGGCGAACGTCGGCGCCCTGGATGCGCGCTTCCTGGCGCCCATCTCGGGCGCACTGGAGATGGAGCGCCTGACCGTCCGCGAGCTCGTGACGCCCGGGGCGCCGCTCACCGCCGTGTCCGCGGACGCGACGGTCCGCGACGTGCGGGAGGCCGCGAGGCGGTCGGGCCATCTGCGGATCCTGCTCCGCGACGGCGAGCGGATCACCGCCGTCGTGCACGTCCGGGACACGCTGACCGCACCCGACGACGCTCCGGCGGCGCAGTTCGCCCGCCCGGTGTTCATCCTCGACGCGGACACCACTGTCCACGCCGCGCTCAAGGCGATGCGGGAGACGCGCAACCACCTCGCCGTCGTCACCGAGGCCGGTGCCGTCGCCGGGGTCGTCACCCTGGCCGACGTGCTCCGTCGCCTGTTCCCGCAGGCGGGCGAAGCGGCAGCCTGACGCCGCTGATCACCGAGCCGACGCCGCCGGACGGACCGCGACACCCGGTTGCGGTCCACCCGGCACGGCCGGCCTTGCCCCGGGGTAGGGCGGTGGCCATGAGTGGTGAGGACAAGATCAGCAACAAGATCGACGAGTTGGCCGGCAAGGGCAAGGAGACGGCGGGTCGGGCCACCGACGACCCCGACCTCGAGGCCGAGGGCAAGAGTGAGCAGGCCAAGAGCAACCTGAAGCAGGCCGGCGAGAAGGTGAAGGACGCCTTCACGTAGGCCGCGGAGACACCCACTACCTCGAACGCGACAGCGGCTCAGATCCCCGGGTCTGGGCCGCTGTTGGTCGTCGTGAAGCCGGCGATCAGGCGCCGGTGCGGACCGTGCCCTCGGGGTCGTGGATGGTGCCGACCCGGTCCAGCAGCTCGCTGAGCGCCTCAGCGAGCATCGGCCGCGCGTAGTGGTAGCCCTGCGCGATGTCGCAGCCGAGCGCCCGCAGCGCGTGCACGTGCTCGGCGCCCTCGACACCCTCGGCGACGACGGTGAGGCCCAGGTTGTGGCCCAGGTCGATCGCGGTGCGCACCAGGACGGCGTCCTGCTGCGTGGTCGTCATGCCCAGCACGAACGAGCGGTCGATCTTGAGTTCGTCCACCGGGAGGCGACGGAGGTAGGCCATGGAGCTGTAGCCGGTCCCGAAGTCGTCGATGGACAGCCGGACGCCCAGGTCGTGCAGGCGCTCGAGGACCTCCATGCACCGGGCGGCGTCGCCCATGACGGCGCTCTCGGTGACCTCGAGGCGCAGCAGCTCGGCGGGCACCCGGTGCTCGGCGAGCAGCCGCTGCACGAGCTGGGGCAGGTCGGCGTCCAGCAGGCAGCGGGTGGACAGGTTGACCGCGACGGGGACGGCGTGGCCGGCGTCCAGCCAGTGCCGCATCTGCCTCAGGGCCAGGCCCAGGACGCGCTCGGTCAGCCGCAGGATGATGCCGGTGCCCTCGGCGACCGGGATGAACTCGTCGGGCGGGATGAGGCCCTCGGTCGGGTGCTGCCAGCGCAGCAAGGCCTCGACACCCTCGATCCGCTCGCCGTCCAGGGTGTACTTCGGCTGGTAGTTGAGGAACAGCTCCTCGGAGCCCTCCAGCGCGCGGCGCAGGTCGCCGAGAACCGTGAGACGCCACGGCGCGGTGACGTGCTGATCGGGCTCGAACACCACGGCGCCGGCCTTGAGCTCCTTGGCCGCGTACATAGCGATGTCGGCGTTGCGGAGGAGTTCCTCGGTGTCGGTGCCGTGCCAGGGGGAGAGCACGATCCCGACGCTGGCCTCGACGTCGAGCGCGACGCCGTCGACGTCGAAGGGGCGGTGCAGTGCCTCGCGCAGTCGTTCGGCGACGGCCCGCGCCTCGGCGACGCCGTCCACCGAGGGCAGCAGGACGGCGAACTCGTCGCCACCGAGCCGGGCGACGGTGTCCCCGTCGCGCAGCACCGACCGCAGCCGGGGGCCGACCTGGCAGAGCAGTTTGTCGCCGTAGGAGTGGCCCAGGCTGTCGTTGATCTC
Organism: Blastococcus sp.; assembly: GCA_025963345.1. Lineage (GTDB taxonomy): Bacteria > Actinomycetota > Actinomycetes > Mycobacteriales > Geodermatophilaceae > Blastococcus_B. Next base: position 5,909 of record JAOPUS010000024.1, read on the forward strand.
CTTGAACCGGTCCAGGTCGATGAGCAGGAGGGCGATCTCGCCCTCGGAGCGGGTGGCGGCGGCCAGGCCCTGTCCGAGGCGGTCGCGCAGCAGCTCCCGGTTGGGCAGGCCGGTGAGCGCGTCGTGGGTGGCCTGGTGCCGGTCCCGCTCGGCGGAGGTCTGTAGCTCCTGGGTCTGGCGCTGCAGCTTCCGCGACGCCGAGGCGATGAAGCGGAAGAGCACGCCGTAGAAGACGGCCAGCCCGACGACCAGGGTGATCGTGAGGGTGCGGACGTCCGCGCTCACGGCGGCGGCGACCGGGGCGTAGGGAAGGTAGAGCTCCATCGCGCCGTCGGGTGAGTCCGAGCCCTCGTACTGGATCGGCACGTAGACCTCGAGGAGCTGACGAGTGCCGTTCTCGCTGCCTGCGCCGTCGCCGGCGCTGCTCGAGAAACCGGAGACGACCTCGCCGTTCAGCACCGCGTCGAGCTCGTGGGAGGTCGAGGTCGTGCCGATGGATTTGTGCTCCTCGGAGTACACGATCGTGCGGTCGCGGTTGTAGATGGTCAGCTCGACCGGGTCGAGGTCGTCCAGCTGCCGTCCGCCGGCCTGCAGTTGCCCCGCGGCGGCTTCGATCGCCCGCTCCACCCCGGCCAGCCGCTCGGCGTCGAAGCCGTTGGCGAGGTCCTCCGGCGTCAGCTGAGGCTGTAGGCCGAGACGGACGGTCACGATGACGGTCCACTCGGCCTGCTCCCGGGCCCGCTCGCTGATCGCCGTGCTGAGCACGGAGGAGAGCACCAGGCCCACGGCGAGCGTCAGGAGCAGGCTGATCGCGCCGAAGCGCGTCAGCATGCTGGCGCCACGCAGCCGACGGAGGAGGCTCATGCCCGCTGCATCGGAAGATGGCGCACATCTCTTGAGGGAGGGATCGTCCCCACCTCCGTCGGGGTGATGCTCACGCACTGTGCGATGTGCGCACGGCGGGGCGCGCTGCGGGCCTTTTCACAGTCACGTGCATGCGCGAGGAAGTCACTGTGCGTGTGGACACGCAGCCGGCTCGAATCGAAACGACGCCGGTACGCTTCCGGCATCGGCGGCCGGGCCCTTGGTCCCTGCCGGAGACCCGGCAGGGCCGCAACGATCAATTCATGAGCGACATCCTTCCTGCCTGGGAGCCGGAGTCGGCCCCGGAAACGGGGCCGCAGTCGGCCGGTCCGCCGGCGTCCGGGCGAGGTCAGGGCCCGGGCGTCGAACCACTGCACCTGCCCCCATTGCTGCCCCGTCGGCAGAACCCCTGGCTGGTCGTCGAGGTGGACGGCTCGCCCGCCGGCCACGGAGCCCTGGTGTGGGCCCTGCGTGAGGCAGCCCGCCGGGAGGCGACGGTCGTCGCCGTGAGCGTGTTGCAGGCCCCGGACGGCGACCCGCTCGACGGCTCCGGACGCGTCCAGGTACGTGCGCACGTCGCCGCGCACAACCGTCTCGAGGCCCAGGTGCTCCGCGCGATCGCCGAGACCGGCGTCCACGGCCGGACCCGCACCGCCGTCCTGGAGCGCCCCGTCTTCGAGGCACTGAACGCCGCCACCCACGGCGCCGACCTCGTCGTCGTCGGCGCGCGCGGCAAGACCCTGCTCCGGCAGGCGGTCCCCCGGCCGCCGGCCCCTCGCCGCCTCGCCCGAGGCGCCTGACCGGCGCCGCACACCACCGACCGCTGCGACTCTCCGACTGCACGTCCCGGGACCGCTTCCCGATCCCGGCCAGGCCTCCTACCGTCGGGCCGTGACCCCGCCCGACCGCCAGGTCCCTCCCCCGAGCACCGACGTGAGCGTCGCGCCGGTGCTCACCGCAGCCCTGCGCGCGGCAGCCTCCGGCAGCCAGCTGGAGGCCACCCTGCACGACATCGTGCAGGCGGCGGTGCGGCATGTGAACGCCGGCTACGGGGCGATGGGTGTGCTCACGCCGGACGGCCGCCGGCTCGACCGGTTCGTGATCGTCGGCATGGGCCCCGACGACCGCGAGCGGATCGGGCAGCCACCTTCCGGCCACGGGATCCTCGGCCTGCTCGTGGCCGAGCCGATGACACTCCGGCTCGACGACCTCGGCGCGCACCCCGCGTCCATCGGCTTCCCGCCGGGCCACCCACCGATGCGCTCCTTCCTCGGCGTCCCGGTCCGCGTGGGCAACTCGGTCTTCGGCAACCTCTACCTCACCGAGAAGAGCACGGGTGGCCCGTTCACCTCGGCCGACGTCGAGGTGGCCCAGGCGCTCGCCGCGGTCGCCGGGATGGCGATCGAGAACGCCCGCCTGGCCGAGCGTGCGGAGACCCGCCGGAAGTGGGGGCAGGAGGCCACCGAGATGGCCACTGCCCTGCTGTCCGGCGCCGATCCCGACGACGTGCTGCGGGCCGTCTCCACCCAGGTCCTGGCGCTCACCAATGCCGACATGGCCGGCGTGCTGTCGCCCAGCCTGGACGACGACGACGCGATGACCATCGTGGCGGCAGTGGGCTACGCCGCGGACGACGTCGAGGGTGTCCGGTTGCCCCTGACCGGCACGTATCTCGGGGAGACCCACGAGGCCGGCGAGCCCCGGCTGCTCGACGACATCAGCACGATGCCGGTGATGGGCACCCGGGCGGCGGTCGTCATCGAACTGACCGTCGGCTACGGCCCCGCGATGCTGGTGCCGCTGGGCGGCTCCCCCGGCCGGGGGCTGCTCGCGGTGATGCGGTCGTCGGGCCGCGAACCGTTCTGCCCCGACGAGCTCGACCTGCTGTCGGCCTTCGCCGCGCAGGCCACGGTCGTCCTGGAACTCGCCCGCGCCCAGGAGCGGGAACGCCGCCTGCAGGTCCAGACCGACCGGGACCGCATTGCCCGCGACCTGCACGACCACGTCGTCCAGCGGATCTTCGCGACCGGCCTGGCGCTGGACCGGATCAGCCGCGCACTGGAGGACGTCAACCCGGAGGTCGCGGCCCGCATCAGCGAACGGGTCGACGAACTGGACGGCACCATCGCCCGGATCCGCTCGTCGATCTTCGAGCTCCAGGAGGCCGACGACGACCCAGCGGTGGCGGTCCGGCGGCGCATCGGCGAGGTGGTCCGGTCCGTGACCGAGGCGCACGACCTGCGGCCGGACCTGCGGATCCGCAACGAGGTGGAGGACCTGCCGGCCGACCTGGTGCACGACGTGATCGCGGTGGTCCGGGAGCTGGTCACGAACGTGGTGCGGCACGCCCAGGCCTCCCGGCTGACGGTCGCGGTGACGGTCACCGATGCGGTGTCCGTCGTGGTCACCGACGACGGCCGCGGGCTGCCGCCGATCACCGTGCGCAGCGGCCTGACCAACCTCGCCGACCGTGCCGAACGCCGGGGCGGCCGCCTGACGACCTCCAGCGGGGACTCCGGGACCGAGGTCAGGTGGTCGGTGCCCGTGCCCAGCGCCCGTTGAGGAGCTGAGCGGGTCAGCCGGTCGCGGGATCCCGCAACTGCGTAGCGAGGATCGCCGCCTGCGTCCGCCGCTCCAGCCCCAGCTTGGCCAGCAGATGGCTGGTGTAGTTCTTCACCGTCTTCTCCGCCAGACCCATCCGCTCGCCGATCTGCCGGTTGGTGAGCCCCTCACCGATCAGCCGGAGCACGGAGCGCTCCTGGTCGGTGAGCATGGACAGCCGCTCACTGCCCGCGGCCGCCGGCCCCCGGTTGCGCGGGACGGCCGGAGCGACGTCGTCGAACAGGCTGCCCCCCGCCGCGACGGTGCGCACCGCCGAGACCAGGGCCGGCCCACGGACCTGCTTGAGGAGGAAACCCGCCGCCCCGGCACGGACGGCGGCGTCGAGCGCGTCCTGCTCGGAGTAGCTGGTCAGCACCAGACAGCGCAGCCCCGGCACCCGCTCGCGCAGGCCGCGGCACAGCTCCGCGCCGTCCCCGTCAGGCAGCCGCATGTCGATGACGACGATGTCGGGCCGCACGGCCGGCACCCTGGCCAGCGCCTCGGCGACCGATCCCGCCTCCCCCGCGACGGTGATACCCGGGTCGTCCTCGAGGACCTCGGCGACCCCGCGGCGGACGACCTCGTGGTCGTCCACCAGGAATACCCGCACTGGGGCGGAGACAGGGTCCATGCAACCGGCCTCCTCCCGGCACACGGAGAACCAGGCGTCCGGAGCCTAGGACCTACCGGCCCCCACCGGAACCGCAACGGTCACGCGGGCAGCAGCAGGGCCGCGTAGAGGGTCAGGCCCGGGCCGAACGCCATCACCACGACCGGGCCGTCGACGTCGGCCATCTCCTGCAGGACCAGCAGCACCGTCGCGGACGAACAGTTCCCGTGCTCCGCGAGCACCCGACGGGAGACCTCCATCTGCGCCTCCGCCAGACCCAGCTCGTCGCGGACGACGTCGAGGATGCGAGGGCCGCCGGGGTGCACCGCCCAGCCGGCGACGTCCTCGACCCGCAGGCCGGCCCCGGTGAGCAGCTCGTCGACGACACCGCCGACATGCCGGGAGAGCACGTCGGGCACCCGCGGCGAGAGGCCCATGCGGAAGCCGAGATCGGTGACGTCCCAGGTCATGTGGTCGGCGGTCGAGGGGTCGGTGCGCGCCACGACGCCTGCCACGCGACGGCCGCGGGCGGCGCCGGGTTCCACGACGACGGCCGCCGCGGCGTCGGAGAACAGCGCGTGAGCCACGACCTGCTCCAGGTCCGGCTGCGCGGGCTGTACGTGCAGGCTGGTCAGCTCGCAGCAGAGCAGCACCGCCGGGCGGGACCGTGCGGTGACGAAGTCGCTGACGGCGGCCAGGCCCGGGATCGCGGCGTAGCAGCCCATGTGACCCACCAGGAGCCGCTGCAGGCCGGGCGGCATCCCGAGGTCGCTGGCCAGCCGGATGTCCAGACCCGGGGTCGCGTACCCGGTGCAGGTGGCGACGGCGAACAGGCCGACGTCCCCCGGCGCGAGCCCGGCGGCGTCCAGCGCCCCGGCCACCGCCTGCTTCCCCAGCGGCAACGCCTCCTGGACGTAACGCTCCATGCGGGCGCCGGTGCCCCAACCGCTGAGGTCCTCGTCCAGCGGGCTGGCGACCGCGTGACGGCGACGGACGCCGGCGCCGGCGAAGATCCTTCGGGCGGCGCGCACGCCCTCGTAGTGCCGGGCGAAGTAGCCCTCCCAGACGGCGTCCTGGTCGAGCGTGGCCGGCAGGGCGGAGCCGGCGCCGGTCACGACCGCGCTGCTCATCCGATGACCTCGAGGGCGCGCGGGCTCGGCGTCATCCTCCGACGGTACGTCGCACCCTTCCCGAGCGCTGCCTCATCGTTTGCGGCCGTAGCCGGCGAAGACGACGGCGGTGGACCGGATCGGCTTCATGCGGACGTCGGCCCGCCGGCCCAGCCGCCAGGCGATCGCGTCCCGCAGCGACGGGCGCAGCCCCACCAACCGAAGGTCGAGCCCCAGCCGGTCAGCGGCGGCCAGCAGCCGCGCTCGGTCGACGAACAGTGCGGGATCGTGCAGCCCGGGCGGTGGTCCCCCGGGAAGCCGCTCGAGGAGATGCACGTTCACCAGGACCGACAGCCGGCCGGACGCGAGGGCGTCGATCACCAGCGTCCCGCCCGGGCGCAGCAGCCGCGCGCACTCGGCGAGGACGCCGACATCGTCCGCCACGTGCTCGAGGATCTCGCCCGCCACCACGACGTCGGCGCACCCGTCGGCCAGCGGCACGGCCAGCACCGAGGCCCGCACCGGCAGCACCCCGTGCGCCCCGGCCAGTTCCAGCCCGGGCAGCCCGACGTCGACGCCCACGTGCCGGTAGCCCAGCCGTTCGACGTGCGGGGCCATGAGGCCGCCACCGCAGGCGAGATCGACCAGCACCGCGTCCGGGCCCGGAGCTGGCGGGATGTGCTCCGCCCGCGAGGCCGCCAGCCAGTGCAGCGCCGCGAACTCACCGCCCGGCCGCCACCACTCGCCCACCAGCTCGTCGTACTGGGCCGGGTCGTTGCGCTGCCTGTTCCCCGCGATCATGGCGTCGGGACCACTCTGCGGGGCGCGGTAGCGGTCACGGCACCATGATCGCTGCTGTCCACCCCTCTCTGCGCCCGGAGGTTCTGCGAGTGTCCGTCACCGTCGTCGGCAGCCTCAACGAGGACGTGCTCGTCGCCGTCGACCGGCTGCCCGGACGGGGCGAGACGGTCATCGGCCGCGCCGCCGAGCTGGCGCCGGGCGGGAAGGGCGCGAACCAGGCCGCCGCGGCCGGGCGGCTCGGCCCTGGTGTGCACATGGTCGGCCGGGTGGGCAAGGACCCCGCCGGCGACCGTCAGCTCGCCGCCTTGGCCGCCGTGCGCGTGAACGTCGGCCGGGTGCACCGCACCACGGGCGTCCCGACGGGCAGCGCGACGATCCCCGTGGAGGACGGCAGCGGCGAGAACCTCATCGTCGTCGTCCCCGGCGCGAATGCCGAGCTCACCCCCGAGGACGCCGACGTCGAGTCGGTGCACCGCGCGGTCGTGCTGCTGCTGCAGCTGGAGGTGCCATTGGCGACGGTTCACGCCGCCGCCCGGGCCGCCACCGGCACCGTTGTCCTCACCCCCGCCCCGCCGCAGCCGCTGCCGGCCGAGCTGATCGAGCACGTCGACGTGCTGGTGCCCAACGAGCACGAGCTGGCCCACCTCGCGGGCGTCGCAGGGGGCGAGCGTTCGCCGGCCGAGCTGGCGGACCTGGCCCGCTCGGTGGCCGGCTGCTCGGTCGTGGTGACGCTCGGCGCCCGCGGTGCCCTGGTGGTGCCCGTCGACGGCGAGGTGCTGCTGCAGGCCCCGCCACCGGTGACCGCGCTGGACACCACCGGCGCCGGCGACTGCTTCTGCGGCGCGCTCGCGCAGGCGCTGGCGCGGGGCAGTGACCTGCCCGACGCGGTCCGTTACGCGGTGACCGCGGCGGCGCTGTCGACCACCGGGCCCGGCGCCCGCGGCGCGCTGCCCGACGACGACGCCGTCCGGGCCCTGCTCCCGCAGGTGCCGGCCGCCGTCCCCCTGGACTGAACCGGGTTTCCCCGGCGGGCACGCGGGCACAGGCCCGGCGACCGACGGATCGAGGAGGACCCGCGATGACCGAACCCGAGCGGACGCCGCACACGACGGAGCGCGCCGAGGGGGACCCGCCCGGGGACGACGCGACCGGCGGCCGCACGCCGCACCCGGAGCAGCCCGCCGAGGGCGAGGACACCGGCGGGGGCGCTGACACCCCGGACGCCTGATCCGGGGCGACGTGGTGATGACCGCGGCGTCGGCCACGTCGAGCGGCCCGCCCTCGAGCATCTCCGCCGACCGCCGACCGCCGGTCCCCGTCAGGGCGGCCCGGCGAAGGCCTGCGCGACGTCCTCCGGCCCCGGTGACCTGCGTCGCCGTCAAGGGCGCCGATGCGGCAAGGTGGTCCACCGTGCTCCTCGACGCCGCGCTGCTGTCCACCGGGAACGACGACATCGCGGCCACGGCCCGGGACCTGGAGGCGCGGGGATACGCCGGGGTGTGGGCGTCGGAGGTCGACTCCGACCCGTTCCTCCCCCTGATGGCGGCCGGTCAGGCCACCGAACGACTGCAGGTGGGGACGGCGATCGCCGTCGCCTTCGCGCGCTCGCCCATGACGCTGGCGACCACCGCCTACGACCTCCAGCGCTACACCCGCGGCCGGTTCGTCCTCGGCCTGGGCACGCAGATCAAGGCGCACATCGAGCGGCGGTTCTCGATGCCGTGGAGCCCGCCGGTTGCGCGGATGCGCGAGTACGTCGAGGCGCTGCACGCCATTTGGAGCGCGTGGCAGGACGGCACCCCGCTGCGCTTCCAGGGCGAGCACTACCGGCACACCCTGATGACGCCGATGTTCGCGCCCGACCCGCACGCGTGGGGCGCGCCTCCGGTGTACCTGGCGGCGGTCGGGCCGGCCATGACCCGGCTGGCCGGCGAGATCGCCGACGGCCTGCTGGTGCACGGGTTCACCACCGAGCGCTACCTGCGCGAGCGCACGCTTCCGGCCCTGGATGAGGGGCTGGCCGCCGCCGGTCGGTCCCGGGACCAGGTCGCCGTCACGCTGCCCGGGATGGTCGTGTCCGGACGGGACACCGACGAGCTCGCCGCGGCCGCCGCCGCGGTGAAGGCGACGATCGCCTTCTACGGCAGCACCCCGGCCTACCGGCCAGTGCTCGAAGTGCACGGCTGGGAGGCCCTCGCCGACGAGCTGCACGCCCTGTCGGTCAGCCGTCGCGAGGACAAGTGGACGGCGATGCGCGACCTGGTCGACGATGAGGTCCTGGCCGCCTTCGCCGTCGTCGCCGGGCCTGAGGACGTGGCCGCAGAGGTGCGACGGCGCTACGACGGCCTGGTCGACCGGTTCAGTGTCTACGCGTCCTATCCCGCAGAGCTGGACATGTGGGACCCCCTGGTCACGGCCTCCCGCTGACGCCGACCCCAGACCCAGGCGCGGCCGGTGGCACCCGTCCGGCATACTGGTTCTGGGAATCATTGTCAGTAACGAGGAGTGTCGCCGTCATGCCCCGCGCCCGCCCCACCGCCGTCCGGACGGCGGCCCTCGCGCTGATCACCCTCGGGCTCGCCGCCTGCACCGGCGGCTCCGGCGACGGCTCGACCGTCGCCACCGGCGATCCCGCCGCCTGCCCCGCTGACGTCCTCGACGTCGTCGTGTCGGTCGGCCAGTGGGGCGACATCACCCGCACGCTGGGCGGCGACTGCGCGACGGTGACGACGATCGTCGCCTCGGGCGCGGTCGACCCGCACGACTTCGATCCGGGTACCGCCGACCTGGCCGCGTTCTCCGGTGCCGACCTGGTCGTGCTCAACGGCGCCGGGTACGACACCTGGGCCGCCGACGCCGTGGCCACCCTCGACCCGGAGCCCGCGCTGGTGAACGCCGCCGACATCGCCCGCGTCGAGGAGGGGGCCGACCCGCACCTCTGGTACGACCCGGCGACGGTGCAGGCGACCGCGGCGGCGATCACCGACGAGCTGACGGCCCTCTCCCCCGACGCCGCCGACTACTTCGCCGGGCAGGCCACCGCGTGGCAGGAGGAGCTCGCGCCCTACCTCGCGGCGGTCGACTCCCTCCGCGGCACCGCCGCCGGGCGCACCTACGCCGGGACCGAGCCCGTGTTCGACCGGATGGCCGCGGCGATCGGGCTCACCGACGTCAGCCCGGAGGGATACCGCCGCGCCTCGAGCAACCACAGCGACCCGGCCCCCGGCGACCTGGTGGCGTTCGAGGCCGCGCTCGCGAACGGCATGGCCGACGTCCTGATCTACAACACGCAGACCAGCGGCAGCGTGCCGGAGCAGCTGCGCGCGGCCGCCGACGGGGCCGGGGTACCGGTGGTCGAGGTCTCGGAATCGCCGGCCGACGCGAGCGGTTCCTTCGTCGCGTGGCAGCTCGCCCAGCTCTCGGAGCTCTCCGACGCCCTCGCCGGGACCCCGTGACGGGGCTCCCCGCCGGGGCGGCGACCGGTACCGCCGATCCGGCCGAACGCCCGGCCGCCCTGGAGTTGGAGGACGTCAGCGTCGTCCGCGGCGGACGGACGGTCTGGTCGGACGGCACGTTCAGCGTCCGCGCGGGAGCCGTCGTCGGCGTGATCGGCCCCAACGGCGCCGGTAAGACGACGCTGTTCCAGCTCGCACTCGGCCTGCTCCCGGCGGCCGGCGGCCGCGTGGAGGTGCTGGGCGCCCCGCCCCGTCGCGGCAACCGGCGGATCGGCTACGTCCCGCAGAACTACACCGCTGCCCTGGGGGACGCGATCCGGTGCCGCGACCTCGTCACCCTCGGGCTCACCGGCGGCCGCTTCGGCCTGCGCCGCACCTCGGCGGCCGAACGCGCCCGGGTGGACGACGCGCTGCGCCGGGTGGGCGCCTACGACTACGCCGAGCGCCGCATGTCGGAGCTCTCCGGCGGGCAGCAGCAGCGGGTCGCCATCGCCCAGGCCATCGTCGACGACGCCCACCTGCTGCTGCTCGACGAGCCGCTGGCCAACCTGGACCTGCGCAACCAGCAGGAGATCGTCCGGCTGCTCGGCGACCTGCACCGCGAGCGCGACGTCACGATCATGGTGGTGGCGCACGACCTGAACCCCCTGCTGCCGGTGCTGACCGAGGCGATCTACCTGCTCGACGGGCACCCGCACCACGACCCGATCACCGACGTCGTGCAGGAGGAGCTCCTCACCCACCTCTACGGCACGCCGGTGGGCGTCGTCCGCACCGCGCAGGGTGACCTGTTCACCCGGGCCGCGTGGCGGGACCCCCAGCGATGAGCGCGCTCGCCGATGTCCAGTTCCAGTCCAACTGGGTGGAGGTGCTGCGCAGCCCGTTCATGCAGCACGCGCTGATCGGCGGCTCGCTGGTCGCCGTGGCCGCCGGGCTGCTCGGCTACTTCGTCATCACCCGGCAGAACGCCTTCGCCGCGCACGCGCTCGCCCACATCGGCTTCCCCGGCGCCACCGGCGCGATCCTGATCGGTGCACCGGTCACCCTGGGGCTCGCCGTCTTCTGCGTCGGGGGCGGGCTGCTGATCGGCCTGTTCGGCCGGCGGGTGGCCGACCGGGAGATGGCCACCGGCACGATCCTCGCCCTGGCCACCGCGCTCGGCGTCCTGTTCGCCTCGCTCGCCAGCGCGAACGCCAGCACCACGACGTCGGTGCTGTTCGGGAACCTGCTGGCGATCTCCGACGACCAGCTGGTTGTCTACGGCGCGTTCACCGTCGCCGTGGTCGGCACGCTCGCCGTCCTGGCCCGCCCGCTGGTGTTCGCCTCGGTCGACCCCGCCGTCGCCGAGGCCCGCGGGGTACCGGTGCGGGCGCTCGGGCTCGCCTTCGTCGTCCTTCTGGCCCTGACGATCACGATGGCCGTCCAGGTGGTCGGCACCCTGCTGCTCTTCGCTCTCGTGGTGACGCCGGCGGCGACCGCCCTGCGGATCACGGCCCGGCCGGCCCGGGTGGCACTGATCGCCGTGGCGCTCGCGCTGGGTGCGGTGTGGGGCGGCCTGGTGCTGTCGGCGATGGTGGACCTGCCGCCGAGCTTCTTCATCGTGTCACTGGCCGTGTTCGCCTGGGTCGTCGTCCTCGCAGTGGTCGGACGTCGGCGGCGGCGGCCCGCGGAACTCCTGCTGGACAACCACCACCCCCACTGACCTGCGGTGACGTGATCGAGATCTCAGCCGATGCGTCCAGGATCACCGGTCCGAGGCGTTTCCCGATCGGCTCCCCGGGGGCACGCTGTGTACATGGCGGACATGCAGAACGAGATCCGAGTATCCGACGACTCCACCGAGGCGCAGACCGACGAGTCCCGCACCCCCGAGCAGGCGACCACCACCGTCGCCCGCATGCTGGCCAACCCCCGGCGGGTCCGCCGCAACTGAGCGGCCGGAGCGGGGGCCGCGGGCGCGAGAGTCACTCTCCGTCGCCACAGTGGCCCCACCGCTCCCCGGCGTCCCGCACAGCCCGGGCGCCTCTCGTCACACAGAGCGACATTCTTCGGCGTGCCGCGAACTGATCCGTCACGGTGTGGTGCACCATCCCTGACGTGACCGCCGCCCTGTCCCTCGCCCCCGCCGACGACGCTCTCGCTGCCGCGGACGCCGGGGCCCCGGTTCGCCGTAGCCGTGCCGAGCGTCAGGCGATCGTGCTGGACACCGCCGAACGGCTCTTCGCCGGCCGCAGCTCGCGCAGTGTCGGCATGGACGAGCTGGTCCGCGAGACGGGCCTCGGGAAGATGACGGTCTACCGGCTCTTCAAGAGCAAGGACGACCTCGTCGGGGCCTACCTCTCCCGCAAGGCCGCCACGGTGCTCGCGTTCATCGACGACGAGCTGGTCCGCCTCAAGGGCGACCCGCGCGCCGCCCTGCTGTCGGTGGTCGACGCCGTCGAGCGCGACGTCACCCGCACCGGATTCCGCGGTTGCCCGTTCACCAACGTCAGCAGCGAGTACGACGACCCCCAGCACCCGGCCCGCAGTGCCGCGGCCGACTACAAGTTCGCGCTGCACATGCGGCTGGAGCGTCTTGCCGACGAGATCGTGCCCGGCGCCGGCGAGGACCTCGCTGCGCAGATCCACCTGATCATCGACGGCATGTACCTCTCCGGCGGCCTGCTCGGCCCCGACGGGCCCGCCTCGCACGGCCGCCAGCTCGCCGAGCGCCTGATCAACCTCTCCGCCGCCCGCGTCTGATCGGGCGGGCTGTCCGCGCGGCCCGCACGATGGGGCGGTGACGAACGACCGGACCCGGCCCGACCTCGACGACATCACCGTCGAGGGGCTCGGCACGCTCTCCGAGGCCCTCGAGACCATCGAGCAGGCCCGCGGCCTGCTGTACGGCTTCCATCAGCTGACCGGCAAGGCTGATCGCCTGCTCCAGGACGCCGTCGAGCAGTTGCGGAAGGCCGGGCACACCGCACTCGCCGACGACCTCGACCGTGACCTCGTCGGGCGCAACGTCATCGCCGACCGCTGGACGTTCCAGATCGTCGAGGACTTCGACGCGAACTACTGGAGCGCCTTCCGGGACTTCGACGCGCGCGCCCGGGACGAACTGGCCGGCGGCGACCGGCACGTCCTGGAGGCGCGCATGAAGCAGGCCGAACGGACGAAGGGCCACCCCCGGCACGAGGCCGGCCCCGCCCTGGACGAGTGAGGCAGCCGCTCCAGGATCAACAGCCACGCCAGCGGGGCCTCCTCCACCGCGACACCCCGGGGGACCGGCTTCTCGTCGCTCGGAACAGCAACTTTCCTGATCCGGGTGCGGCGTGGTCCTGCGCGCACCCTCCCAGCGGCTCACACTCAACGCCGTGACCACACCCGAACCGCGCCCCGCCGGAGTGCCCGGCACCGACCCCACCGTCGGTTTCCCCGGCGCCGGCCCGTCCGGCCCCGCCGGCACGACCGCACCCTCTGCCGGCGGCCCACCGTCGGGTCCGGCGCAGACGGCTCCCGCACAGCAGCCCACCCGGCACACGGGGCGGACGATCGGCCGCACAGTGGCGCTCGCCCTGCTGGTCTTCGTGACGATCGTGCTGGTGCTGTTCGTCGTCTTCAACACCCAGACCGTGGACATCAGCCTGGTCTTCACCGACGTGAACGCGCCGCTGGTGCTCGCCCTTGTCATCGCGGCGATCCTCGGCGGGCTGGTCGCGATCCTGTTCAACGCGGTCATGACGGTGCGGGGACGGCGCAGGAACCGCTGACGGACGTCCGGGGGTGCTGGCGCTCCAGGAGCGTCACAGCACCCCCTGGGCGCGACCAACACCCCGCGAGCCCCGTCGCTGGCCGCGGAAATTGCCCGTCCGGGCGTGTCACCTGCGGTGCACTTGCTCGTTGCTACCCGTGAGTAATACCGTTTGTTACTGGTGAGTAGGAACCGCCGCCCACCGGCACGGAGCACGGGAGCCCAGCGCTATGACGCACTACACCGCCAACCTGCGGGACCTCGAGTTCAACCTCTTCGAGTTCCTGGACACCAAGGACCGCTTCGGTACCGGCCCGTTCGCCCAGATGGACGCCGAGTCCGCCCGCGGCGTGCTGACCGAGATCCGCCGGCTCGCGGAGGGCCCGATCGCCGCGTCGTTCACCGATGCCGACCGCAACCCGCCGGTCTTCGACCCGGAGACGCACTCGGTCACACTCCCCGAGTCGTTCA
>JAOPUS010000059.1 GCA_025963345.1 Blastococcus sp.
CGATCGTGGCCACGCTCATCGCCTGCCCGCGGATCCGCAGCGGGTAGATCTCGGCGATCATCAGCCAGAACACCGGCCCGAGTCCGACGGCGAACGACCCGGTGTAGATCAGCAGACCGGCGATGGCGACATAGGCGGCCGCACCGTGCAACTGGTCGCCGCCGAGGAAGGCCAGCCCCGTGATGATCATTCCGACCGCCATACCGGCGGTGCCGGTGAGCAGCAGTGGCCGCCGGCCGGTGCGATCGAGCAGCCGGATCGCGACGATCGTCATGGCGACATTGACCGCGCCGTTGACCACGTTGGCCAGCAGCGACGCGCTGTTGCCCAGACCGGCGCCGGCCAGCAGCGACGGGGCGTAGTAGATGACGGTGTTGATCCCGGTGATCTGCTGGAAGACCGCCATCAGGACGCCCACCCACAGGGCCGGGCGGACACTGCGGGCGAGCAGGTCGCGGGCGCTGACTCTGTGGCCGGCGACCTCCTTGACCTCGGCGACCTCGGCGTCGATGTCGCCATCCCGCACCCGGCGCAGCACCCGGCGGGCCTCGACCTCGCGGCCCTGGCGGATCAGCCAGTGCGGGCTCTCCGCCTGCGTCAGGATGCCGACGAAGAGCATGACCGCGGGGATCACCGCGAGACCGAACATCAGCCGCCAGTTCGCGCTGGACGCCAACCCGTAGTCGACCAGGTACGACGCCAGGATGCCGCTGGTGATGGCCAACTGGTTGAGGCTGACCAGCGCGCCGCGGATGCGGGGAGGAGCCATCTCGCCGATGTAGAGCGGCACGGTCATCGACGCCGACCCGACGGCGAGGCCGATGACGACGCGGGCGACGATCAGGGTCCAGAACGTGGGCGACAAGGCGGCAAGCAGCACGCCGACCACGAAGATCACTGCGGTGATCAGGATGGTCGGGCGGCGACCGATCCGGTCGGCGACCCGCCCCGCGCCGAACGCGCCGATCATGGCGCCGACCAGCAGCAGGCTGGTGACCAGCTCCTGCTGGAAGGACGACAGACCGCCGAACTCATTCTTGAGGAACAGCAGAGCACCGGAGACGACCCCGGTGTCATAGCCGAAGAGCAGACCGCCGAGCGCGGTCACCCCCGCGGCGCCCACCACGTGCCGCCGGACACTGCCCCGGCCGGTCGCCGGCGGGCCACCGGAGCCGTCTCGATGCCCGGGTGTAACAGCAACGCCGTTCGCTTCCACTGACATCGGTCGTTCCTTTCGTCGCCGACCCAGCCCGTCAGCGCAAGGGTCGGCGTTCCGGGGGCGCTCGTCGTCACGGTCAACGCAACCCGAAGCCCGACGCCAGCCCGAATCTGCTCGCACCTGCTGACCGGAAGAGGACCCGGGAGGCCGCCGGCGGCTCCGAGCCGAGAAGCCCCCCAGGCTCATCTGCTCGTGCGCTCACCTGCGGGCGCCCCTGTCGCTGCGTGCCGGCCGTGATGAGTCGCCGCTCACGCCGGGAACGGCTCGCGTGGCTGCAGGAGGCCGGAAAGTCGGGATGCCTGGCTCGAAGGGACGCGACCCGCGACTCGCGTCGCCCACACTGCCCCGGCCAGGTCCCGAACTCGGACCCCGGTGCTGGAGGTCGCGGGGATGCACTGCGCCGCTCTCTCACTGACGGTCGCGCGGGCGGCCCGGGACACCACGACGGCACCTATCGAAGCGGGGGCCCGGATTCCACCTGCCGACAGGCCGCGGGGCGCAGATCTGGCCGAACGCTCCGTGCGCGGGTCGGGGTCCGGCAGCAGACTCGCAGCCGCCACCGTCCGGAGCGGTCGGGCGTTAGCATGCTGTGGTCGGCGACGATCTCCCGACCACGCTACCTGCACGTCGCCCGTGGCGAGCTCGCCACCTCGCCCGCTCGTCGGTGCCGGCCCGCGCAGCCGGCTGGCCCAGCTGCCGACGGATCGGACCTCGGCCCGACCGCCACCCGCCCGACGGGAAGGGCGACCGACATGGACACCGGCACCCACTGGGCCGCCGCGACCCGACGGCGGTTGCCCGCTCGGCGCACAGGGCTGCCCTTGCGGCGGCGGCTCGCCGGGGCGCTGACCGGGCTGGTCGTCCTGCCCCTGCTGACCCTCGGCATGGACACGGTTCTTCGCGGGATCCTCAACCTGCCCAGCCAGATGCTGCTCTACCTCATCGCTGTCGTGGTCGTGGGGCTGGTCGGTGGGCTGCTCCCGGCGCTGGCCTCCGCAATCGCCGCCGCGGCGCTGGTCACCTACTACTTCATCCAGCCGATCGACGCCTTCTCCATCGCCGACCCCAACAATGTGGTGGCCCTGGGCTCCTTCCTCATCGCCGGCGCGGTCAGCTCCGTAGTCGGCCTGGCCGCGCGCCGCACCCAGGAGGCGGAGACCCTCGCCACCGCGATCACCGAGAACCGCGAGGAGCTTCGCGTGCTCGCCGAGGAGCAGGCCGCGTTGCGCCGCGTCGCCACGCTGGTCGCCCGAGGGCTGCCGCCGGCCGAGGTCTTCGCGGCCGTCGCGCAGGAGGTCGGCCGCGTCCTCGGTGCCGACACCACACCCATCGCCCGCCTCGAGCCCGACGGCGTGGCGACCGTCGTCGCGGTCGCCGGCGAACCTCCCGCCGCGCTGGCGGTGGGGAGTCGCTGGAAGCCCGAGCCGCCCCTGGCCATCGCGACGGTCCTGCGCACCGGACGCCCGGCGCGCTCCGACGACTACAGCCAAGGCTCCGGCCCGTCCGCTGACTCCGTCCGCCGGCTGGGCATCCGGTCGGGGGTCGCGGCGCCGATCGTCGTCGAGGGGCGTCTCTGGGGAATGATCGCCATCCTGTCGAGGCGCGGGCCCTTCCCGGCCGACACGGAGAAGCGCATGGCCGGCTTCACCGAGCTCCTCGGCACAGCGATCTCGAACGCCGAGGGCCGCGCCCAGCTCGAGGAGAGCCGCGACGATCTCCGCCGGCTCGCCGAGGAGCAGGCCGCATTGCGGCGGGTCGCCACGCTGGTCGCCCGAGGGGTGCCGCCGGCCGAGGGCCTTGCGGCCGTTGCGCAGGAGGTCGGCAGCATCCTCGGTGCCGATGCCACGGGCATCGCGCGCCTGGAGCCGGACGGCGCGGCGACCGTCGTCGCCCGCGTCGGCGACCTCCCCGACGTGTTGCCGCTGGGGAGCCGCTGGAAGCTCGAGGAGGCCCTTCCCCTGGGGGTCACCCTGCGCAGCGGCCGCCCGGCCCGCCGCGACGACTACGACGACCGTTCTGGCCCGGCCTACGACGAGGTCCGCAGGCTGGGCCTCCGATCCGTGGTGGCGGCACCGATCGTCGTCGAGGGAAGGCTGTGGGGAACGATCGGCATCCTTCGACGGGACGAGCGCTTCCCGGCCGACACCGAACAGCGGATGGCCGGCTTCACCGAACTCATCGGCACCGCCGTCGCGAACGCCGACAGCCGCGCCCAGCTCACCGCGTCCCGAGCCAGGATCGTCGCCGCCGCCGACGACGCCCGGCGCCGCATCGAGCGCGACCTGCACGACGGAACCCAGCAGCGGCTCGTCTCACTCTGCCTCGAACTGCGCCTGGCCCAGTCGGCAGTGCCCGCAGAGCTACCCGAGCTGCAGGGGCAGATCGGCCGCGTCGCGGAAGAGCTCACCGGAGCAATCGAGGAGCTGCGGGAGATCGCGCGCGGCATCCACCCGGCGATCCTGTCCGAAGGCGGGCTGGGTCCTGCCCTTCGCACCCTCGCCCGGCGCGCCGCGATCCCGGTGGAACTCGAGATCCGGACCGACGATCGTGCCGACGAACCGATCGAGGTGGCGGCCTATTACGTCGTGTCCGAGGCGCTGACCAACACGACCAAGCACGCCCACGCCTCCCACGTGCACGTCGCGGTCGAGAAGCGCGACAGCCGGCTGCACCTGTCGATCCGTGACGACGGCGTGGGCGGCGCCGATCCCGCGGGAGGCTCGGGCCTCATCGGCCTGAGTGACCGGGTGCACGCCCTCGACGGATCGATCGAGGTCACGAGCCACCACGGGAAAGGGACGGCGATCGTCGCCGACCTTCCGCTGCGACCCGGCTGACCGGGCGTGGTGCCGGTTCCTGTCGATCCTGCATTCCTGTCCGTCGTCGGATCTGGTCCGCTACGCGCCAACCGGAACCCCGGACTCCCGTCGGCAACAGTGGACGACGGCCGCTGGCGGGGATGCCCCGCTGTCGGCTCCACGCGACGCTGCTCTCGTGCTGTGAGAGCGCGTATGCGGGCCTGGATGCGGCCGCGACCCGCCGGTGCGGCCGCCCGTGGAGGGTCAGATGGACATCACCTTTACTGCCTCGCAGTTTCCCCCGCTGGCCTTGGGCTTCTTCGGTCTGGGCGTGGGATATCTGATCTGGGGACCGCAGGAACTGCTCGGGTTTCCAGCCCGGGATGAACGAGTCGATCGTGCTCTCGGCGTGTGGGGCATCTGGATGCCAGGGCTGTGCCAACTGGTGACCGGGCTGATCCTGTTCATCGGCCTGGCGTGGTTCCCGGTCTTCGCCGACGACCGCGTTCTCTACATGGCCGCACTCGCGTTCTCCGCGTACGGGAGCCACTGGCTGGCGCTGGGCTGGAACCGCTACCGCGGCGACGATCCCCGCCCCAACGCGGGCATGTCCGTCGCCTTCACCACGCTCTCCGCGCTCGGCATCACGGTGTTCTTCCACGCTGGGGACTGGCCGGTGGGGCTGCTGTTCGTCGGCCTCGCCGGGGTCTACGTGTGCGAGTTCATCGTCACGCTCGGAGCGAAGCGATTCGAGCGCCTCCTCGGCCTCGTTCGTGTGCTGACCGGGCTGTGGCTGATGTATCTGACGTTCGCCGTCACACTCAACTTCGCCGCCGGCTTCCACCTGCCCGTCTGAACCGCCCCGCCAGCCGTCCGCCGACGATGCTCCGGACGGCTGAGCCGCCTCTGCACCACGACAGTTGTGGGCCGTCGCCTGACCGCGCCCGGCCAGGTCGCGCGAGTCCTGGTCCATCGTCAGGGCCCGAACTCTTCGCTAATCTGCAGCCGTGGGCCCGCTGCGGCGGCCTCGACGAGCGTCTCACCTGCGAGCGCCCCGCCATCGGTCAGCGGGTACACGGACCGGAGGTTCAGGTGCGTGGCGGGTTGACCCGTCGCATGATCGTCGCGAGCGGTCTGCTCGCGGTGCTCATCGGCGCCACCTTCGCGATCCTGCTCTCCTCGGTCGGCCAGCTTCGCGACTCAACGGCGCGCGCACGGCAGTCCGACGAGGTGCTCGTCGTTGCCAACCGGCTCGAGCGGATTGTCGTCGATCTCGAGACGGGCGAGCGCGGGTTTCTCATCACGGCTGAAGAAGCCTTCCTCGAACCCTGGAGGTCCGCTCAGGCCGCCTTTCCCGAGCAGGCCCGGGCGCTCGAACGGCTGGTCGCCGACAACGCCGGGCAGCGCGCCCGCGCCCAGGACATCACGATGGCCGTGACGTCCTACATCCAGGATTACTCGGTCCCGCTGGTCGACGCCGCCCGACGCGACCCGGGCTCCGCGCGGGACGTGACGGTGATCGCAGACGGCAAGCTGCGGGTCGACGCAATCCGGACCCAGTTCGACCGCTTCGTGGCTACCGAGCAGAACTTCGCGGTGACACGGCAACAAAGCTCGGAGGCGGCCGCCCGCCGCGCTATCGCCGTGGCAGCCGGCGGTCTTGGCGGATCGGTCCTCCTCATCGTCGTGTTCGCGGGCTATCTGACGAGGGCGATCGTCCGACCCGTCCGGCGGACCGCCGCGATGGCGGGCCGGCTCGCCGGCGGAGACCTCAGCGCGCGCACTCCCGACCACGGCGCCGGCGAGATCGGGGTGCTCGAGCGCAGCTTCAACACAATGGCACGTGCCCTGCAGGAGGGCCGCGAAGCGCTCACAGCCTCTCGTGCCCGGATCGTGGCCGCCGGCGACCAGGCGCGGCGCATGATCGAGCGCGACCTGCACGACGGAGCCCAGCAGCGGCTTGTCTCTCTTGCGTTGGACCTACGCGTCGCAGAGGCGACGCTGCCGCGAGAGCTGCCAGAGGTCACCGCGCAGCTGGCCCGCGTCGCCGACGGACTTGCCGGTGCGCTGGACGACCTGCGGGAGGTCTCCCACGGCATCCACCCGGCGATCTTGTCCGAGGGCGGCCTGGGCCCAGCGCTCAAGGCACTCGCGCGCCGCTCCGCCGTCCCGGTGGAGCTCGACGTGGACATCGAGCCTCGGCTGTCCGAGCCCTTCGAGGTCGCGGCGTACTACGTGGTCTCCGAGGCACTCACCAACGCCGCCAAGCACGCCCGGGCGTCGGTAGCCCACGTCGAAGCGCGGGCGCGGGAGGGCGGCCTGCACATCTCGGTCCGCGACGACGGCATCGGCGGCGCCGACCCCCGACAGGGGTCTGGGCTGATCGGGCTCATCGACCGGGTCGAGGCAATGGGCGGAATGATCTCGCTCAGCAGCCCGACCGGGAAGGGCACTGCCCTGCTGGTCGACCTCCCGGTCAAGGGCGCGTAGAGCCAGGCACACCGTCGAGCGGGAGCTTCCAGCTCCGGGCCCGGAGTGGACGCGAGCTCCTCGAGTCCCGATCTGCGTGCTGGCGGGTAGTCGAAGTGGGCGCTGGCCGCGAAGACGGACGCCGGGCGGGACGCAATCGTTGACCCGTCGTGATCACCGGCCACGGACACCCCGACACGTCGACGTGCATACGGGCCGCCGCCGGTCCCACACGTTCCCTGACCGGATCCGAGGACACCATGCTCATCGACAGACCCGACGGCGCACGACGTGGTGAGGCACGACCGGGCGTGGACGGTCGACATCAGCAGCTGCCGGCCCCCTCCAGGTACCGGCGTTCGGACATGACGATGACCTTCGAGTCCGCTGCCGTCTCCAGCGCGGGTCCACGACCGGACAACCAGGACTCCGGGTGCGCCGGTCCTCGCCTGGTCGCGATCGCAGATGGGGTCGGCGGCAACGTCGGAGGGGCGGTCGCTTCCTCGCTCGTCATCAACCGGCTGGCCCGGCACGGATCCGGCGGCGCCACGTCCGCGGGATCGGCCGCCTGGCTGAGCGATGCCATCGCCATGGGGAACCGACGCATTCGCGCCGCCTGCGCCCAGACGCCTCAGCTGAAGTCCATGGCCACGACCCTGACGGCGATCGCGACAACCGGTAACGGGGTGCTGACTCTGGCCCATATCGGGGATTCCCGCGCCTACCTTCTGCGCGGGGGTGCGCTGGTCCAGCTGACCAGGGATCACACGTGGGTACAGGCCCTTGTCCATGCAGGCAGCATCACACCGGAGCAGGCGCGCACACATCCCCTTCGATCGGTACTCCTCGCCGTCCTGCACGGCAGGGAGGACGACATCGCCAAGCTGGAGATCAGCACACACCTCACCCAGCCAGGCGATCGACTGCTGCTGTGCTCCGACGGCCTCTGCGGAACTGTGCCCGCCGAGCGGATGCTCGGCATCCTCGCCCAAGCGCCTGGTCCCGCCGCCGCGGCCGCCCTTCTTCAGCGTGCGGCGCTCGACGCACCCGCGCACGACAACGTCACTGTCGCAGTCGCCGACCTCAGCGCGGTAGCGCGCTCCCCCTGCGGGCCTCCGGTGAGGGTCGGAGCGGCCGCTTCTGCACCAGCGGAGATCACCCAGCCTCTGCCGACCGTCGGCAGCTGATCCAGGGTTATCCACCTGAGCGCTCGGGTCGGCGGTGGTCGCCCCGTCGACGCCGACGCACCAGCACGGCGCCGACCGCAACCAGGGCGAACACCACGACCACCGCCGCGCCGGCCACCCCGAGAACCTGCGTCGCCTTCCCGTAAGCCGCCGCCGCGAGGTAGCCCAGACCGGCGACGGCGACGCCCCAGACGGCCGCGCCGGTCACGTTGTACGCGGCGAAGCTGCGGTAGGGCAGGCCACTGCCGCCCGCGATGATCGGGACCAACGCGCGCAGTACGGGCACCCAGCGACCGAGAAGGACCGCGGGTGCTCCGTGGCGCCGCACGAACTCCCGCGCGCGCTGCACGTGCTCCGCGCGCCGCCCCGCCATCCTGGTGCCCAGCTTCGGGCCGAGGCGGGAGCCGACGGCGTAACCGACGGTGTCCCCCGCAACTGCGCCGAGCACAGCGGCGACCATCACTGCCGGCAGGGCAAGGCTGCCCTGGTGCGCGAACACCCCGCCGAGAAGCACCGCCGTCTCCCCCGGCACGACCACGCCCAGCAGGGTCGAGGCTTCCAGCGCCGGCAGCGTGAACACCGCCAGAAGAAGCAGCCACGCCGGTAACGCAGCGAGCAGCCCGGTCAGACCGGTCATCAGATGGCTCTCACGGTCGGCGGCGGGCCGGGCCATCCGGGCATGCCGACGCGACCGTCCGGGCGGACAGCGAACCGACGCTCCCCCACCCCTGGTCGACGGGTTTTCACCCGATCCACGATCGCGTTCAAGACACGTTGCCGTCTCCGCGGCCAGCACCCCCACTCGACTATCCACCAGCAGGGGAATCCGGACGCCCGGCTGCAACAGACGTCGACGGGCGCTGTCCGGGATGTCGCGCCGGAAGAATCGCGCAACGCTCGTCATGCCATCGAAGCGCTGTTCTCGCCTGACAAGGGATGGGGCGCCGAGATGATCACATCGGCGGGCCTCATCCGGGAAGACCTCGCCGCTTGGCGCAATCGTCTCCCAGGCTTGGCGGCAGAGGCCACTCGCCGCGAGAGCGGGAATGCATCGGGAGAGCGACGCCGGATGTGGCCCGGTCGAACCGGCGAAAGGTGAAGATGATGGCCGTTTCGACCACGGTCGCGAAACAGTCGTTTCTGTTGCAACGCGTACAGCCGGCCATGACGGGATTGATCGACGGCTCGCTCTCGACTCTCGCGCCGATATTCGCGGTGGCGTTCGCGACCCATCGTCCGATCTATGCCTTCTTCGCCGGATTGGCGACGGCAATCGGGGCCGGGGTGAGCATGGCGTTCTCGGAGGGACTTTCCGATACCGGCGACGTGACGGGGCGCGGGAGCCCCTATCTCCGCGGCTTGATCACAGGCGGGGGCACGTGCCTGGGAGGGATCGTGCACACACTGCCGTTCCTGATCCCGCAGTACCGCACCGCGCTGATCGTCGCTCTTGTGGCCATCGCCCTCGAACTGGTCACGTTGGCCTGGATTCGCGCGCGATTCTTCGGTACCGGCTTCGTGCAGTCGTTTGCCTCGGTCACGCTCGGGGGCGTCATCATCGTGTGCATCAGCGCGGCGCTGGGATCGCTGGCGGCTTGACCGGACAGTGATCCCTGCCGGCACCGCCGTACGTCGGTATCCGATCCAGGTGTGACCGGGCCGGCCGGGTAGGTCGGGCCGGCGAACCTCCCACGGACATCTCACCGGCCGCTCGGCCGGACTCCTGAGCTGACCTGTCGGAGATCGCGGTGCGTCCACGGGATCGTCCGTCGGAGGCGATTCAGAGGCGGGCCGCAGCCAACCGCCAGCCGGTCGGCGGACCGTCCGAGGCGTGGCCATCCCGATGCTCCGAGCGTGTGAGCACAACCGTGGACGACCCGCCTCCGGCTACGAGCGCTCCTGGTCCGTTGTCCGAGATGGACGATCGACCATGGCGGCCGGGCAGGCCACCGCCCGCGGGACGAGGTACGGGTCCACCCGCGGCCCGAGCCACGATGGGCGGCACGTCGTTGTGAACGGCTCCGTGCTGCCGGCACCGGTCCACGGTCCGCTGCATTCATTCGCTGAGCGCATGCCTCCGGGCATCGAGCACCACGGCAGGCGACAGGGCGTTCCCGTCACGGCCGCGCCGATCCGCGTTCTGGTCGTCGAGGACCACGCCGTTGCCCGTGCTGGCCTGGTCGACCTGTTGAGCGCGACCGGCGAGATGGTGGTTGTCGGAGAAGCAGTCGACGGTCACGCTGCCCTCGAGCTCGCGGCGGAGTTCCGTCCGGACGTCGTCCTGATGGACGTGTCCATGCCCAACATGTCCGGGCTCGAGGCCACACACGTCCTCACACAGCAACGACTCGGCGTCCACGTGCTGATGTTCAGCGCGGACGCGCGCTGCAGTGTCGTACGGGCCGCACGGGACGCCGGAGCCGTCGGCTTCCTGGGAAGGGCAGCAGGGGCGGTGACCTCGTCCGCGCGATCAGGGCTGCGAACGCGGGACGACCCACCTGGCCGCCCTGCGCGTAAGCGCGATGGCCCAGGAAGGCCCCCGGAAGGCCCCCGGAAGGCCCTGCGACCATTGCTCAGGACTCCTTGTCAGCCTCCGCCAGCGGGCACCAGATCGACGATGCGCCAATCCCGCACCCGGGTGGACGGGAATGTGTCGGTGGCCCATTGCGCGGACCGGTCGGCAAAGGAGCCCCGCGCGGTGGTGCCCGGGGCCAGCACCAGGTAGTGGACGCGGGAGTCGGCCACCGCGGCGCGGAAGTCGTCGAGGGTTGGGTGCGGGTCGCGGCCGGAATATCCGCCCAGGGCCCACACGGGGGCGCCGCTGGCCAGTTGGAGGTCCGCCGCGCGCCGGCCGACGACGGCGGCAGCCCAGTCATAGCCCCCGGCCCCAGCGCGTACCCGGTCGGCCAGCGACATCGGCAACCGCGTTCCCGTGGTGCTGCCAGGGCTGATGCCGGCAGGAGTGGAGATGGTGGTGACTCCCGGACCGGTGTAGACGTTGGCGCCGCGGTGTACCGCCTCTGCAGTGGCCACGGACCAGGCACCGGGACCGGCCAGCAGCGCAACGAGGATCGCCACGCCCGCCCCCCGGCGGACGTCCGGCCAACCGGCCGCGACCAGCCGGGAACCCCCGACCGCGGGGATCCTGCCCTCGTGCGCCGGGGTGGCCGCCCACGTCGTACGCGGGGTGCCGCGAAGTCCGAACACCGCCACCGCGGCGGCGGCGAGCACGATCGGGACGGCCACCAGCGGCCAGGCCGGCCGGGTCAGCAGCAGACCGCTGGACCACAGGGCGGTGAGCGACACGGTGACGGCCAGCAGCCACCGGGCGCGGGGCGCGCCGGCCTGGAGAGCCCGCTGCCACAGCAACGCACCGCCCAGCGCGACCGCCCCCGCGATCGCCGGAGCGAGCTGGATGGCGTAGTAGCTGTGCGAGATGCCGCGCAGCGAGCTGAGTGCGACTCCCGCGCCGAGCAGCCACACGCCCCACAGGAGCAGGCCGGCCCGCGCCGGGTCGCGGCGGTCGCGAGCACGGGTGAGCACCCAGCCGGCCGCGAGCACAATGAGCGCGGCCGGCAGCAGCCAGCTCCCCTCGGGGGCCCACGTGCCGAAGAGCCGCCCCCACGTTCCCCTTCCCGGCGTGGCACCCCCTCCCCCGCCGGCCACCTGGCCGGTGAGGCGGCCGAGGCCGTTGTAGCCAAGAGCCAGTTCCAGGACGCTGTTGTGCTGGGTTCCGCCGATCCAGGGCCGGTCGTCCGCGGGGATGAGCTCCGTGGACAGAACCCACCAGGCGGCGCCGATGACCATGGCCGCGCCGGCCGCAACCGTTCGGGCGACCCGCCGGCCCAGCGAGCCGGCCCCGGCCGCAAGGGCGACCGCGACGAAGGCCGGCACGACCAGCCACGCCTGCAACAGCTTGGTGAGGAAGGCCAGACCCAGCAGAGCTCCAGTGGCGACCAGCCAGCCGCCACCCCCCTCTGCCAGGCTCACCGACCGGACCAATGCGTACGCCGCAGCGACCGACAGCAGGACCATGAGGGCATCGGGGTTGTCGTAGCGAGCCATGAGCGTGACCACGGGGGTCAGCGCCAGGATCGCTCCGGCCAGCAGGCCGACCGCCGCCGCGCGGCCGTCGACGGAACGCGCCGGCCGTCCGGCTGCCAGGGACAGGGCCTGCCTCCGCACGGTGCCGTAGAGCAACGCCACCGCGGCCACCATGCTCAGCGCCTGCGGCAGGAGCAACGACGGGGTGGAGAGGCCGAAGATCCGAACCGAGAGACTGGTGAGCCACAGCGCGGCGGGAGGCTTGTCGACGGTGATGGCACCGACCGGATCCAGCCCACCGAAGAAGAAGGCCTGCCAGTTGGAGGCGCCGGCCTGGGCGGCCGCCGAGTAGTACTGATTGGCCCACCCGCTGCCGGACAAGCCGACCGAGTAGAGCAACCCGACGCCTGCCAGCAGCAGGCCCAGTGCCATCCGGCGCCCGGCTGTCGTGTCGAGCAGACGTTCCGCGCCGCCCCCGGTGGCGCGTCGTCCGACCCACGGACGGACGACGCCTGGCGTCGGCGGCGATCGCCGATCGGGGTACGCAACGGTGCTCACGCTGCCAGCCGGGGAGCCGCGAGCTCGGATGAACGCTTGCTGGTCGGGGCGGCCGGCTGGGTAGTACCCGCGGGGCTGCCGTCATGACCGGTCCACGGCCGCGGGATCGTGCCGGCCCGGCGGCCGGCGCGAAAGACCCAGCTGCGCAGCAGCACGAACCGCAGGACGCTCGCCACCCCGCTGGCCACCACCAGGACCGCGACCTCCGCGGCACGGGTCGGCCGGGACGTCACTGTGTGCACGAGCGTCAGTGAGCCGCTGGTCAGCGCCAGCCCGAGCGCGAACACGAGCAGACCCTGAAGCTGGGCACGAGCGGCACCCTCCCGTTCACGGACGCCGAAGGTCAGGCGCCGGTTCGCGGCCGTGTTCACGACGGCGGTCACCAGGAGCGCCACGAGGTTCGCCCCCTGCGCCGCGGTGACCCCCCGCAGCAGGATGAACAACGCCACGTAGGCCGCGGTGGACACCGTGCCGATCGCGGCGAAGACGGCGAGCTGGCGGAGGACGCCGGCGGGCGCGTCGGAGCGACCGTCGGCCAACGGCTGCCGGCCGATGCGGGCTCGCAGATCGGCGATCGGCAGGCGTCCGGCGGCCCGGCCGCGCAGCAGGCGGACGATGCCGGCCAGGTCGGCCCGCGCCGTCCGCACGATGTTCACGCGGCTGTCGGGGTCGTCCACCCAGTCCACGGGCACCTCGTGGATGCGCAGCCCGATCCGCTCGGCGAGGAACAGCAGCTCGGTGTCGAAGAACCAGCCGTCGTCCTCCACCAGAGGCAGCAACCGATCGGCGAGGTCCGCGCGGATCGCCTTGAAGCCGCATTGCGCGTCGGGCAAGGACGTCCTCAGTGTCCCCCGGAGCAGCAGGTTGTAGCTGCGGGAGATGACCTCACGTCTGGCCCCGCGGACGACGCGGGAGGACGGGCTGAGCCGACTGCCGACAGCCAGGTCGGAGTGGCCGGTGATCAGGGGGGCCACCAAGGGGAGCACGGCCGCCAGATCGGTGGACAGATCGACGTCCATGTAGGCCAGGACGGTGGCGTCCGAGGTCAGCCAGGCGGTGCGCAGCGCCCGTCCACGTCCCGGGTCCGGTAGCACCAGCAACTCGACACCAGGCAGCTCGGCGGCGACCCGGCGACCCACCTCGACGGTGCGGTCGGTGCTCGCGTTCTCGGCGACCGTGATCCGGAACGAGTAGGGAAACGAGCGGGTCAGGTACTCGTGCAGCCGGCGCAGGCTCGACTCCAGGCCGGCCTCCTCGTTGTGCACCGGCACGACGACGTCGAGGACTGGGGGCGCGAGGGACACAGTCACCGCGGCGGAGTGCGAC
>JAOPUS010000075.1 GCA_025963345.1 Blastococcus sp.
GTGCTCGTGCACGGACCAACCGAACGAACGGGAACCTCATGGCTTTGATCGCTTGCCCGACCTGCAACAGCGAGGACATCAACGGCACGCCGCAGCCGGACAGCCGGCTGCTGATCCACTGCAACGACTGCGGCCACGAGTGGCTGCGCGGTGAGGCCCGGCGCGACCCGAGCCGCCCCGCCGTCCGCACCATCGACTCGCTGCACGCCGCCTTCCCGACCGCCGCCGACGTCCGCCCCGACGTCCGCGAGCGGGTCGAGCTGCTCAAGGCGGAGTTCCTCCTCGACCGACGCGAGCCCGACCCCGACGTCGAGAAGTACCGCGCCCGCTACCAGGAGCTGTTCAGCCGCGAGGGCCTGTCGAGCGCTCCCCCGGAGGAGCTCTACGAGTTCGCCAACTCCGACACCGTCGCCAACGCCGGCAACATGTCCGGCTTCAACCGCGCCTGGAAGACCCAGGGCCCGGACAGGGCGGCGCAGAAGGTCCGCGAGACGATCGAGTACCTGCTCTACGGCCCCGAGAGCCTGCGCATCGAGGACCGCCTCACGCAGCTGATCGACGGCAAGAAGGTCGGCTTCCCGTCCTTCAACAAGGAGCCGCTGCTCACGAAGGTGCTCTGCATCGTCGAGCCCGAGCGGTTCCTGCCGGTCGTCAAGTACTCGGCGACGACCGACGGCAAGAAGGAGATCGCCAAGCTGGTCTTCGACCTGGACCTGCCGCCGGCGGAGAAGGTGGCCTGGACGATCGGGCGCCTGGCGATCTGGAGCAACGACCTGCTCCGCTCGCTGGTCGGCAACGACATCCCCGACCTGCACCACGCGACGCAGTTCCTGTCGTGGGCCAAGACCCGCCCGTCGCTCTCGCGCGACTGACGGTTCAGCGGGAGAGCGGCGGCAGCCAGCCGGAGGCGAGCTTGGCGTAGACCGCCTGCAGCGAGGCCAGCGGCGCCATGCGCTCCTCGTTCTGCAGCCGCTGAACCTCGGCGAGGACGCCGTCCCAGTGCTCGGCCGGCGCGGCTTCCCGCAGCTTCGTGCGGGCAGCGGCCAGCTCCGCGGTGACCCCGATCGCGTGCACGGGGCGTCGCGGGGACGGCACCGGACCGACGGCCTCGACCTCCATGGGGGCGGAACCTAGGGGGTCGGGGCCGTCGGGCGGAAGGGTTTCGCGCCGCAGCTACCCCCGGGTGAGGGGTGGGGAGGATGGTGCGATGACCGACGCCCCGCTGGTCCTGCAGAGCGCCGGCCCCGACCCGATCCCCTGGGACACCGCGCTGGCCGCCGTCCTGGGGTACGCGCGGGGACGGCGGCCGCTGCACTTCCGCTCCCCCAGCTCCCTCACCGGCCGGTGGGTGCAGATTCCCGCCTTCGGCTACGAGCGGTTCGACCTGCGGGCGGGGTCGGACCTACCGCTCGGCGAGGCCGACATCCTCACCGCCGAGGGCCTGCACGGTCGGCTCGATCCGGACGCCTGGTCGGCGATGAAGAGCCTTCTGGACGACGTCCGTCCTCTCGCTGATGCAGTCGTCGAACGCTCCGCCGGCCGTTCCTTCTTCGAGCTTCCGGACGACGAGTTCTCCGTGCTGGCCGAACCCGGCACCGTGGGTGCGCTTCTCCGGCAGATCGGCCGGCTCGCCCAGGAGACGCCCGGGGTCTCGGCACCACACGTGTCCGCGGCCCTCCACCACCGCCGGCCGGACCTCTTCCCGTTGCTCGTCCGCACCACCCGGTGGCAGCTCCTCCCCCACGTCCGCGAGGGCGACAGCGGCGTGGAGGCGGTGATCCACCGCGAGCTCCGCGCGAACGCCGAAGCGTTCGAGTCACTGGAGCGCGCACTGACTACCTCCGGGATCCGGCTCACCGTTCTCCGGCTGCACGACGTCCTGCTATGGCTCAGCGGCAGCCTGCGGCTGACCCACGCCGTGGCACTGGGCCAGGAGGAGGTCTCGCGCCGGTAGCGGCGATCGGCGCATCAGGACGTTGCCCTCCCAGCGCCACGGCGAGGACAGTGTTGCGCGCGGCGATGCCGCAGGGGCGTCGCCGCCGACCCCGAGAGGAGTGGTGGCATGTACGCCCGATCCACCACCGTGCGCGGCGACCCGCAGTCCCTCGACGACGCGATCGCCTATGTCCGCGACGAGGTCATGCCGGCGGTCCAGGAGATGGCCGGCTGCATCGGCCTCTCGATGCTGTGCGACCGCGACAGCGGCCGGTCCATCACCACGTCCGCCTGGGAGACCGAGGAGGCGATGCACAACAGTGAGGGACCCCTCCATGCGATGCGCCAGCGCTTCGCGGAGATGCTGGGCGGCCAGCCGGAGGTGCAGGAGTGGGAGATCGCCTTCCTGCATCGGCTGCGGCAGGCATCGGACGGCGCCTGCTGCCGAGTCATCTGGGGCCGCGGCGACCCCCTGGAGGAGGAGCGGGTCAGGGACGCCTTCCGGATGACCTTGGTGTCTCGGATGGCGGAGCTGCCCGGCTTCTGCAGCGTCAGCGTTCTGCTCGACCGGGAGTCCGGGCGGTCGGCGACGGCAGTGGTCTACGAGAGCCGCGACGCCATGAACCGCGCGATGGACGGGGCGCGGCCGATGCGCGAGGAGTTGAGCCGGCAGATGGGCATCGACATCACCGAGGTCGCTGAGTTCGACCTGGTCCTCGCCCACCTACGCGTACCCGAGACCGTCTGACCGCCGACGGGTTCAGCGCGGGGTCCACCTCGGGTCGCGCCCGGTCTGACCCAGCAGCCGGTCGAACACCGGGGCGTCGGAAGGAACCGGCACCACCGGGCCGTATATCTGGTCGCGCGCCTCCGGGGCGCCGACGGCGAAGCCCTTCCCGAACTCGAGGCACGCCTGCGCGACCACCGGGTCGGCCTGGTAGGTCTGGCCGGTCGCGACGGCGAGGTCCCAGCCGTGCACGAGCACCTCGTTCACCGCCACGACTCCCGCGGCCCCCGCCGGCATCCGCATGCCGGCGATGTCGGTCATCCCCTCCCACGCGGCCGGCTCGCCCCACGCGGCCACGAGCGCGTCGAGCTGCGCCGGCAGCCGGGTCCGCCAGTCGGCGGGCAGGTGTGCGGCGTCGGCCGACGGGCCACCCGCCAGCTCCGCCTTCTCCGCGGCCTTGCGGAAGGCCACCGTCAGTCCGTCGAAGTGGTCGAGGATCGCCGCGACCGGGGTGCCGGCACACGGCGTCGGATCGGTGAGCTGGTCGTCGCGCACGCCGGCGATCACGCGGGCCACCTCGGCGGCCTGCGGGGCGAGGTCGAGACTCGTCGTCTGCATGACCCCTCAGACCGCTCCGTCGTCCCGAAGTCATCGGTTCCGCGGTACGGCATGCTGCCGGGGTGAGCGATCCCTTCTCTCTCCAGCGGTTCGTCGATGCCCAGGCCCAGACCTACGACCAGGCACTACAGGAGCTCCGGGCCGGCGAGAAGCGCACCCACTGGATGTGGTTCGTGTTCCCGCAGCTCACCGGCCTCGGCCGCAGCGGGATGGCCCAGCGCTTCGCGATCTCCGGTCTGGAGGAGGCCCGCGCCTACGTCGCCCACCCGACGCTCGGCCGCCGGCTGGTCGAGAGCGCCCGGGCGCTCACCGACCTCGACACCGCCGACGCCGGCCAGGTGTTCGGTCCCGTGGACGCGCAGAAGCTGCAGTCGTCGATGACGCTGTTCGCCCTCGCGGCCCCCGACGAGCCGGTCTTCCGCCAAGTCCTCGACCACTACTTCGGCGGGGAGATGGACGAGGGGACGACGAGTCGGAGCTGAGTCACCCGCGCCGCGACGACGACGATGTCCGGCCGCGAGCAGATGCTCGTCCTCGGTCTCGCCCTCGAGGACGCCTGCGCCATCGACCGCGCCCGCCTCCTCGCCGGCCTCTCCCCCGCCGCCCGCACCGCCTGGCGGGTGGTCGGGCACCGCAATTTCCGCACCGCCGTCGTCCGGCTGCGTGGCGCCCCGCCGGCCGCGTGACGCTCAGCTCTCGAGCATCCGCGCCCGGATGTCCGGTTTGAGCACCTTGCCGATCTTGGAGCGGGGCAGGTCCGCCCAGACCTCCACCTGCTTCGGGGCCTTGACGCTGCCGATCCGCTCCTTGACGAAGGCCTGCACCTCGACCGGACTCAGCTCCACGCCGGGCAGGGCCTGCAGGACGGCGACCACCCGCTCGCCCCACTTCTCATCCGGCATCCCGATCACGGCGCAGTCCTGCACCCCCGGATGCGCCATCAGCGCCCGCTCCACCTCGGCCGAGTACACGTTGAAGCCGCCGCTGATGATCATGTCCTTCGCGCGGTCGACGAGGTACAGGAAGTTCTCGTCGTCGAGGTAGCCGATGTCGCCGGTGTGGTGCCAGCCGAACCGACTCGCCTCCGCCGTCGCCTCGGGGTCCTTGTGGTAGCCGGCCATGACCAGCGACCCACGGACGACGACCTCCCCTCGCTCGCCGGTCGAAAGCAGCTTGCCGTCCGGGGACATGATCGCCACCGTCACCAGCGGCGTCGGCCGCCCGGCGGACGACAACCGCTCGCGCGCGATCGAGCCGTCCGGCCGCAGGTGGTCGGCCGGCGCCAGCGTCGACACCATCATCGGCGCCTCCGACTGCCCGAACAGCTGCCCCATCACCGGCCCGATCCGGGTGATCGCCTCTTCCAGCCGGTCGGCCGAGATCGGCGCCGCCCCGTACCAGAGGCACTGCAGCGAGGAGAGGTCCGTCGCGTCGAGCGCCGGGTGCGCCAGCAGCATGTAGATCAGCGTCGGCGGCAGGAACGTGTGCGTCACCCGATGCCGCTCGATCAGCCCGAGGAACTCGCCCAGGTCCGGCGCCGGCATGACGACGACCTCCCCGCCGAGCGCCATCACGGGGAAGCACAGCACCCCGGCGGCGTGGGTCAGCGGCGCCAGCGCCAGGTACACCGGGCGTCCCTCGAACGGATAGCTCATCAGCGTCAGCGCCGACATCGTCTCGACGTTGCGGCCGGTCAGTCGCACCCCCTTCGGCCGGCCCGTCGTCCCTCCGGTGCCGACGAGCATCGAGACGTCGTCCGGCGGCTCGACGTCGTCCTCGACCGGGGCGGCACCATCCACCCACTCCTGCAGCGACGGGTCGTTCTCGGTGCCGGCGTCCAGGCAGACCAGCGTGGTGAGCAGCGGCAGCCGGTCACGGATCTTGGCGACGAGCGGGGCGAAGGACGACTGGTACAGCAGCGCCGTGCAGTCGAAGAGCTCGAGCAGTTCGCGGTTCTCCTCCGCCTCGTTGCGCGGGTTGACCGGGCACCAGACCGCCCCGGCGCGGGCGATGCCGAAGACGCAGGTGAACGACATCGGGTCGTTGCCCGACAGGATCGCCACCGAGTCTCCCGGCCGGACGCCGGAGCGCGCGAACGCCCCGGCGATCCGGCGGGAGAGGTCCTGCACCTCGGCGTAGGACATCGACCGCTCGCCCATCGTCAGGCAGGGCGCGTCCGGCCCGAGCGAGGCGCCCTTGTCGAGGTACGCGACCAGACTCATCGGTGCTCGGTCACCACCGGGTCGAGCACGAGCCCGAACTGGCGCAGCACGCCCAGCAGCTCCCGGTGCCCGAAGGCCTGGCAGCCCGAGGCGAAGCCCGCCCGCCGCGGAGGCTGCTGCAGCAGCGACATCGCGGCCCACGCCTGCATCAGCCCGGTCTGCTTGTAGTTGCTGTTGCCGTGGATGACCACGTGCTTGCGGCCGAGCGGTCCCGAGGCGTGCACCGAGTCGACGGAGATGTTCAGCCGCGGGTTCTCCCGGGGCGGCATGCCCGACGCCCACTGCTCGGCCACCGCCGCGAGGGCGTCGTCCCACTGGTCGCGCGGCAGGGTCTTGATGTCGGCCTCCACCGCCTTGGTCGTGGCGACGACGGCTTCCATCACCGGCCGGTTCATCACCCCGCCGGCCACCTTCACCGACGCCACCCGGGGGTCGTTCTTGAACCACACCGGATGGCTGGTGCCGCCCCAGGGCACCGCGAGGCCCACCTCGTGCTGACCCGGCACGTGCACCTCGTAGGTGGCGAGCGGGTCCACCTTCACGTACTGGTTCTCCAGCAGGTGGAACCAGTCCGCCTTCAGGATGGTGAAGATCGTCTGCGTCGAGGCGTAGGTCGGGAAGCCCTTCCAGAGCACCAGGATGTCGAGGGTGTCGAGGCCGGGCGTCTCCAGCGCGATGTTGGCCGCGATCTCACCGGTCGTGTACATCTGCGCGATCCCCGGCGAGAGCAGCAGCCCCTTGTCGGCGAACGTCGTCCCGAAGCGGTCCTGGGCGGCCATCACCCAGTCCTGCTCGCCGGTCGTGTCCAGGTAGTGCGCGCCGGCGGCCGCGCAGGCCTCGACGACCTCGGGGCCGAACTTGATGAACGGGCCGACGGTGTTGCAGACGACCTTCGCGCCGCTGAACAGCTCGGTGAGCGCCTCGACGGTGTGCTCGACCTCGACGATGTCGTGGTCGGCGGTCTCGATGCCGGGGAGCTTGCCGATGACGTCCTGCAGCAGGTCCTTGTTCCTGCCGGCGGCGACGAACGGGACGCCGAACTCGCGCAGGTACTCACAGATCAGCCGGCCGGTGTAGCCGGAGGCGCCGTAGACGACGACGGGCTTGGTGCTCATGGCTGTTCTTCTCCTCTCGGGGCTCAGGAGCCCATGCCGCCGTCGACGGCGAGACCTGTGCCGTTGACGAAGCGGGAGGCGTCGGAAGCCAGGAAGACGACGGCGTCGGCCATGTCGCCCACCTCGCCCAGGCGTCCGGACGGCGTCAGCGCGACGACGGCCTCGACGCACGCCTCGACGCTCGGGAACAGGCCCATCTCGACGGAGTAGGTGGCCAGCTGCATGCCCATCGCCGTCGGCACCAGGCCGGGGTAGACGCAGTTCACGCGGACGCCGTAGCCGAGCTTGCCGGCCTCCGCGGCGGCGATCCGGGTCATCCGGTCGACGGCGGACTTGGTGCCGGAGTAGCCGGCGATCCCCGGGAAGGCGATGGTTGCGGCGACCGAGGCGACGTTGACGATCGAGCCGCCGTTGCCCGCCGCACCCCCGGGCCGCATGGCCCGCAGACCGTGCTTCATGCCCAGCGCGGTGCCGACGACGTTCACCTCGAGCATGCGGCGCAGGTCGGCCGGGTCGATGTCGACGACGAGCGAGGAGATCTCCAGGCCGGCGTTGTTGATCAGGATGTCGAGGCCGCCGAGCTCGGCGACGGTCGCCGCGACCGCCTGCTCCCAGCTGGCCTCGTCGGTGACGTCGAGGTGCGTGTAGCCGGTCGTCGCGCCGGTCTTGCCGATGAGCTTCGCGGTCTCGGTGCCTTCCTCGTCGAGGAGGTCGCCGATCATCACCGCCGCGCCGGCACCTGCCAGCGCCTCCGCCATTCCCTGCCCCAGGCCGCGCGCACCCCCGGTGACCAGTGCCTTCCGCCCGTGCAGTTCGAAGACCGACATCCCGTGCTCCTCGCCGTTGAGAGCTCCCTCCGGCGCCTCTGTTGGGCCGGTGGGTGTGACCCGGGCCATGCTGCTGCTGTCTTTGGACGAGTGTCAAGACTTTCCTTGACACTCGTCCAGAACGGTGTCGGGCCGGTAGGCTGCGGCCGGGCGAGCGCTCCGTGCGCGCCTGGAGAACCGAGGGAGGACCGTGGGATCCGCAGTCGCCGAACGGCTCGAGGGACGCGCCGTCGACAAGGTCGCCCAGCGCCGCAGCGAGCTCGCCGCCGCCGCCCTCAAGACCCTCTCCGAGCTGGGGTACGCCCGCACGAGCCTCCGGGACATCGCCGCGAACTCGGAGTTCTCCCACGGCGTCCTGCACTACTACTTCCGCGACAAGGTCGACCTGATCACCCACTGCGTGCGCGAGTACAAGGCGCAGTGCGTGACCCGCTACGACCAGGTGGTGGCGACGGCGTCGTCCGCGTCCGAGCTCGCCGCCGGCTTCCTCGACAAGCTGACCGAGACCCTCGTGCAGGAGTCGGCGCTGCACCGGCTCTGGTACGACCTGCGCGGCCAGTCGATGTTCGAGGAGTCCTTCCGCGCCGACGTCGCCGAGATCGACCTGAGCCTGGAACGGATGATCTGGCGGGTGCTCTCCCGGTACGCCGAGCTCGCCGGGGTCCCGCTCGACCTGACGCCGCCGACCGCGTACGCCGTCTTCGACGGGCTGTTCCTGCAGGCCCTGCTGCGGCAGCTCGCCGGTGATCCGGACGCCGCCCGCGACCTCCGATCGGCCGTGGCCGCCGTGATCGGCCGGCTCGTCCCCGCCGCCTAGCGGGGGACGGCCACCCAGCCTTCTGCGCCGCGCAGCGGAGACTTCAGCACCTTGCCCCCGGCGTTGCGTGGCAGCGGTCCCTCGAGCACGCGCACGAACTGCGGCACCTTGAAGTCGGCCAGCTGCCCGCGGGCGAACGCGATCAGATCGGGCACCAGCGTCTCGGCCGGGACCCCGGGCCGGGGCAGGACGACGGCACCGACCTTCTCCCCCATCACCGGGTCCGGGACACCGACCACCGCGACCTCGAGCACGTCGGGATGCGCGGCCAGGACGTTCTCCACCTCGACGCTGTACACGTTCTCGCCGCCGCGGTTGATCATGTCCTTCGCGCGGTCGACGATCCGCACGATGCCGTCGATGCGGCCGTCGTCGATGCGGCCGTCGTCGATCCGCGCCAGGTCGCCGGTGTGCAGCCAGCCGTCGACGAACGTCTCCGCCGTCCGCACCGGGTCGTTCCAGTAGCCGGCGACGACGTTCGGCCCGCGGACCAGCAGCTCACCGACGCCCCGTGCATCGGGGTGGTCGATCCGCAGGTCGTTGACCGGGGTCGCGAAGCCGACGGCGTCGGCGTGGTCGAGGGCGTACTCGTGCGGCAGGAAGGTCGCCAGCGCCGACGTCTCGCTCAGCCCGAAGCCGTTGCCCAACCGGGCCTGCGGGAAGGCTGTGAGGAGCCGGTGCACGAGCTCAGGTGCGATCGGGGCGCCGCCGTAGCTGAGCACCCGCACGGACGAGACGTCCGTCGTCGCGAAGTCGGGGTGGCGGAGGACCAGCTCGTAGATCGTCGGCACGCTGGTCAGCAGGGTGATGCGGTGCTCGGGGATGGCCCTGAGGAAGGACGCCGCGTCGAACCTCGGCATGATCACCGACGTCCCGCCCAGCGCCGCCTGGGTCATCATCTGCGAGTTGCAGCCGGTGACGTGGAACAGCGGCACCGAGATCAGCGTCGCCTGGTCGGGCTCGCGGGGCAGCTCCCGGCACCGGATCACGCTCTCGACCGTGGTCAGGAAGTTCTCGTGGGTGGTCATCGCGCCCTTGGGGCGGCCGGTCGTGCCGCTCGTATAGAACAGCGCGGCGACGTCCCCGTGCGCCGGGTCGGGCAGCTCCCCCGGCTCGCCGTCGGGCAGCGGCTCCCCCGGGCGGACGACGTAGGCGGCTCCGGCGTCCGCGAGGATGAACTCGGTCTCCGCCTCGGCCAGCCGGGTGTTCATCGGGACCACGACGCCGCCGGCGAGATGGGCTCCCCAGAACGCGAGCAGCCAGTCGATGCCGTTGGGCAGCTGGACGGCGACCCGGTCACCCTGCTTGACACCGGCGTCCCGCAGGCCACCGGCCACGCGACGGGCGCCGTCCCACAGCTGCGCGTAGGTCATGCTCCGCCCGGCCAACTCGACGGCCGCCGTCCGCTCCGGGTACTGCTCGACCGTGGATTGCAGCATCGCGACGACGTTGCGCGGGAGCCCCGTGTACCGGCGGATGCCGTCGGCGCCGGTCTCGGTGCCGCTGTTGTCGAAGGGGCTGTCCCCTGTCATCTGGTCTCCCCTTACCTCTTTTCGCATTCTGCGCTCGTGAGCCGCGTCTCCCCGGGCCGGTCCGACGGGCGTCGCGGCCCACTCTCCGGGAGAGTTGGTCCGTGAGTGATGACAACAGCGGCTCCGGTTACGTCGCCGACGGCCAGGAGTACCAGCGCGACTCGAAGTACATCCCCGACCGGATCACCGCCGACGGTGCCTCGGGCTGGCCGGTCGAGCCGGGCCGCTACCGGCTGATCGCGGCACGCGCGTGCCCCTGGGCCAACCGGTCGATCATCGTCCGCCGACTGCTGGGCCTCGAGCCCGTCATCTCGATGGGCCTGACCGGCCCGACGCACGACGAGCGCAGCTGGACCTTCGACCTCGACCCGGGCGGACGCGACCCGGTGCTGGGCTACGAGCGGCTGCAGGAGGCCTTCTTCGCCCGCGATCCTTCGTACTCGCGGGGGATCACCGTGCCGGCGATCGTCGACGTCCCCACCAAGGCCGTCGTCACCAACGACTTCGCGCAGATCACGCTGGACTTCTCCACCGAGTGGACGGCGTACCACCGCGACGGCGCACCCGACCTCTACCCGGAGAAGCTGCGCGACGAGATGGACGACGTCATGCAGCGCGTCTACACCGAGATCAACAACGGGGTGTACCGCTGCGGGTTCGCCGGCTCGCAGCGCGCGTACGACAAGTCCTACGATCGGCTGTTCACCGCGCTGGACTGGGTGTCCTCACGCCTGGAGGGCCAGCGGTACCTGATGGGCGAGACGATCACCGAGGCCGACGTCCGGCTGTTCACGACCCTGGCCCGCTTCGACGCGGTCTACCACGGTCACTTCAAGTGCAACCGGCAGAAGCTGACCGAGATGCCGGTGCTGTGGGCCTACGCGCGCGACCTGTTCCAGACGCCCGGGTTCGGCGACACGACGGACTTCCCGCAGATCAAGGAGCACTACTACGTCGTCCACGCCGACATCAACCCGACGCAGATCATCCCGGCCGGACCGGACACGTCGGTCTGGCTGACGGCGCACGGGCGCGAGTCGCTCGGGGGTTCGCCGTTCGGTGACGGGACGCCGCCGGGGCCGGTCGCTGCGGGCGAAGAGGTGCCGGCCGACCACGGACCCGGAGGCATCGCACACCGCTGACCTGTGGATAACTTTTCGGAGGGTCCGCGCTCCCTGCCACCGTGATCGGCATGACGACGCCGCCGCTTGCCGATGTCCCGATCCGCTCCGCTTCCGAACTGACCGACCGCTGGGCCGCCGTGCTCGACCCACCGATCTTCGGCGCCCACAGCCTCTGGCTGATGTGGCTGGACGACGACGGCCGGCCGCTTCCGGTCGTCATCCCGGTCGAGGACATGCCACGGCTGCCCAGCCACGCGCTGCTGTCCGGCCTGCTGTCGGTGCACGAGGGCATCGCCGCGGAGCATCTGGCAGGCGGCGGGCACTTCGCCCTGGCCCTGTGCCGGCCGGGCCGGCCCGAGATCACCGATGACGACGATGCGTGGGTCGATGCGCTCAGCGAGGTGCTGGACGACCGGATCGACGGCAGTTGGAGCCTGCACCTGGCCGCGGGCGGGCGTGTCCAGCCGCTGGTCGACCTGCCGGCATGACCCTCGTCCCCCTCCTGCGCTTGACGTGATCCGGCGCGAGCGCGAGCGGTATCGCGCCGTCTGGAACGGCGGGATCGTCACCAGCGTCTGCGTCGCAGGCGGGGTCGTATTGGCGACCACGACCCTGCCTGCGGTCCCGACGCCCGCCAACGTCGCTCGGGCCTATGTCGAGGCACGGTTCGGTGGCGACTGGCCTGGAGCCTGGGCGACGCTGTGCAGGGCCGTTCGCTCAGCCATCGACTACCCCGCCTTCGCCGAGCGGGCGGACTACGCGAACGAGTACTTCCACATGCCCTCGGACGTCAACATCGAGATCGGCGACGTCCGTGGGGTCCAAGGACGGAACGGACACTCCGCCTCCGTACCCGTCACCGTGACCTCCGATGAACGGAATCGCGAGGACTGGGTGTTCCGCGGAGAGGTGCTCATCGTCAACGAGGGCGGCGAGTTCCGGGTGTGTCAGGAGGGCGTATTGGAGGGATGAGCAATGCAGTGGGCGGATGAGGTCACCCGAAGCGGCGAAGGGCGGCTGAGTTGTCCACAGTTTCGGTAAGGACGCGCCTCGGACCTGCGTACCCTCCCGCTGTGCGTGATCTTCGATGGGTAATCGCCGGTCTGGTCGTCGGGACGACGCTGCTCAGCGGCTGCTCGCAGAAGGTCGAGGCCAACAACACCCTGCCGTCGACGAGCACCTCCCCGACCACCGCCTCGCTGCCGCCCGTCGGCCCGGCCGACTTCCCGGTCCCCGACGAGGCCCGCACGAAGGACGCCGCCGGCGCGGAGGCGTTCCTCCGCTACTTCATCGATCTGATCAACCGCCAGCGCGCGGTCCCGGCAGGCCAGCCTCTCCGTGACCTTGGTCCCCAATGTCAAGAGTGCCTGCGCATTGCGCGCAACTACGACGACGCCGCCGCCGCCGGTAATCGCTATGTTGGCGGCGAGTTGACCCTCAACGACGTTCCCGCGCCAGTGATGAGTGGCGCCAAGGTCTTGATCAGCTTCGGCGTGCGACGGGAGGCCGTATCGCTGTTGGACAGCAGTGGAACAGCTATCGAAGCAAGGCCTGACCCCGCCCCGAATCTCGGCTGCGGTATCGACCTTGTCTGGTCACCGACGGACGAGTCCTGGCTTGTGACGGGCTTGAGTATCGGATGAATAGCCCGAAGCGCCACTTCCTCATTTTGGTGAGCATCGCCGTGGCGCTCGGCTTGCTGAGTGCCGGCACGGCAAGGGCTGATTGCGCATTCGAGGATTGCACGGACGTCGGACTCGACGACGGCGCAGCGACGGTGGGGCAGTCCGACTCGCGGATCCCCGGCCTCATCGGCGGAGACGACGCAGCCACAGTCGACTACGTCTGGCGGCTTCGGAGCCTCTGCATGCTGTCTGATGAGGACAACGGCACCTGCTCGCCGCAGGACTTTCGGAACTCCTGCCCGCAGGAGCCTGGCCGGGTGATTGGTTACTACCTCGTGCAGCAGCGTCCCGTCGTCCGCCCCGACGGAACAGCCGTCGTGCCAGTGCCCGCCGGTTTCCAGCCGGGCAACCCGGTGGGCAACTGGACGACCGTGCGCGAGGGCTGCATCGACATCA
>JAOPUS010000088.1 GCA_025963345.1 Blastococcus sp.
GGTGCCGCAGCTTGGCGCGGACGTCGTCGTCGTTCAGGGGCCGGAGCACCCGGCCGGCGGAGTCGATCCGCTCACCGACGCCGACGATCATGTCGCGCTCGACCAGCGGCACGGGCTTGGCCTGCACCGACAGGTTGCGCCGCTCACCGATGCGGGTGCCGTCGGTCCACTGGGCGCCGCGGCCGATGAGGATCGCGTCCTCATGACCCTCGGTAGTGATCAGTCCGAGCCGC
This sequence comes from Blastococcus sp., assembly GCA_025963345.1. Classification (GTDB taxonomy): domain Bacteria; phylum Actinomycetota; class Actinomycetes; order Mycobacteriales; family Geodermatophilaceae; genus Blastococcus_B. The sequence continues at coordinate 234 of JAOPUS010000088.1, forward strand.
GGTCCCTTGCGCTCGATGAGCCGGTTCATGGCCACCGTCGTCGAGTACCGGACGATCTCCACCTCCGGCAGCACCTGGTCCAGCGGCCGGCCCAGCTGCTCGGCACCGGCGGTGAGGACGTCGAGGAAGCCCACCGACAGGTCGTAGGGCGTGGTGGGGGCCTTGGCGACGTAGCGGGTGTCGTCCCAGGTGAGGACCAGGTCGGTGAACGTGCCGCCGACGTCGATGTCGATGGCCTTCATCGCGTGACCTCCAGCTTTCCCTCGTCGGTGATGCGGGCCTCGCCGGCGGCGAGCCGGGCCTTGAGCGCGTCGACGTCCAGTTCGGTGTCTCGGGTGAGCGGGTGACCCGGCGGCAGGTACTCGGTCTCCACCTGCCGGCCGCAGCCCGGGCAGTAGAACTCGACGATGCGGACCCAGTCGCCGTTCGGACTGAACGTGTAGGGGCCGTCGATCACCGGCGGGTGGATCTCACTGGGATCGCGCTCGGCGACCAGCAGTCCGCGCTTGTAGTCCTCCCGCAGTGGCCCCAGGTCGCGCGCACAGCTGTGGCAGTGCCACCGCTCGGTGTCGAGGTCGGCGTCGATGTACTCGGCGAGATGCAGCCTGGGCATCAGGCCACCTCCTTGCGCAGGGCCGCGTTGCCGCGGGCGTCGGTGGAGAGGGACCAGCCGTCGGTGACCAGCCAGGTGTAGGAGCCGCCGTCGGCCAGCAACGGCCCCCGCAGCTCGCTGCCGGTCAGATCGGAGGCGTCGTAGGTGGGCAGTTCGCCGTCGGTTCCGAACGACGACGTCCGGGCGCCCGTGGCCACCGCGGAGCCGGAGCCGTCGAGTTCTGGCTCGGCGAGCCGGGGCAGCGGATAGCGGGCGGTGAGCCGGACCAGAGTCGGTGCCCCCTCGAGCGTGGCGACCACGCCGCCCGGCTCCTCGCCCTCACTGCGTACCGAGCCGGTCGACGAGCGCACCTCCCACTCCAGGGATGCGTACCGGCTGTCGAAGCCCTCGCCCCGCAGGTCGCGGCGAGCCTCGCCGGCCAGCCGGTCGGTGATCGGTTCGAGCGCCGTCCCGGCGACGGCCGACTCGTAGACGTGGACGACGTCGGAGATCGACGAGCCGTACGCGGAGTAGACGTTGCCCAGGCGGAACAGGCGCGCGGCCCGGGCCCCGAGCCGGTCCGCGACGGCGGTGACGAACAGCGGCCCGTTCCCGCCGTAGCCGTAGACGGTCACATCGGCCGGGTCCCACCCTGCCTCCTCGGCCGTCTCGCGGGCGAGCTGGGTGACCGCGTCCCACGCGGCCTCGACGACGGCACGAGCGGCCTGCTCGACGTCGACGCCGAGCGGCCCGCCCACGTGCTTGTCCAGCGCCGCCCGCGCGCGGTCGACGTCGAGTACCCGCCGGCCGCCGAGGAACGCGGTCGGTGAGACGAAGCCGGCGACGACGAACGCGTCGGTGATCGTGGCGTTGCGCCCCCCGAGGCCGTAGCAGGCCGGTCCGGGTGCCGCCCCCATCGAGTCGGGCCCCAGCGAGACCGCCCCGTCGGAGACGCGGGCCACCGACCCGCCGCCCAGCGCGATCGAGCGCAGCAGCGGCATGTCCAGCTGCAAGGGGATGTCGAACAGTTCGCCGGAGCCCTTCAGCAGCACCCGGCCGTCCTCGACTGCACTCGCCTTGGCGGTGGTCCCGCCGACGTCGACGGCGATGACCCTGCCGTCGCCGGCCGCTCCCGAGGCGGCCGCGCAGGCGTACGTGCCGAACAGCGGGCCGCTCTCGATGGTGTCGAAGGCCTTGGTCTTGCCGATGCGGGCCACGCCGCCGTTGATGTGCCCGATCAGCACGTTGCCGCGCCAGCCGTGCTGGTCGCGGACGATCTCCTCGGCCCGGTAGAGCGTCGTCGCCAGGGCCGGGTGCACGTAGGCGTTGACCAGGGAGGCGATGGTGCGCGTGGCGTCGTCGGGGCGGAGCACCACCTCGCTGCCGGCCAGGGCCGGGATAGAGCCGAGGAAGTGGTCGGGGTAGTCGGCCGAGATCATGTCGACGATCCGCTGCTCGGCGGTGCCGTCGGGGAATGCCCCCGCCAGGCTCACGTTGATCCGCCGGATGCCCTTGTCGAGCAGCGACTTGATCGCTCGGCGGACGGTGGCCTCGTCGGCGTCCTCGGCGATGCCGGTGACGTCCTCCGCGCTGATCAGGGTGCCGAGCACAGTGGGTGCCGCGTCGGCGTCGTAGAGATCGGCCTCATGGCCGGCGGTGACGAGCAGACCGAGCTTCGGGCCGACCCGCTGGGCGAGGACGTTGGACGTGATCGTCGACGACCACCGGATCACCTCGACCTGGGCGAGCATCGATCGCAGGTCCGCGAACCCCAGCGCGGCCCGTGCCGCCTCGAGCACGTCCAGGAAGGCGATGGTGACGTCGTGCGGCGTCGTCTCCACCTTGAGCGAGACCACGCGTGGTGGACCGTCGGCCCCCGACCCGCTGACGAGACCGTCGGTCATCGTCCCGCCGGTGTCGATGTCGATGGTGAACACGGGAGCCTCCTTCGCGTCGTGTGGTGTGGGCCACATCTCTGCACGAGGCGGCCACCGACCGGGAGGGGCGAGCCGGATCACTGCGCTTTCCGAACAGCGCATTTCCCTGGCCGCACAGGTTTGCCGGCCCGCGTGCACCACCGGCACAGCGAGGTACGCCCGCCGCACAGGCCGACCGGAACGTGCCGTCAGGCTCCCCGGCGCAGCGCGCGGACCCGGAACTCCGTGGGGGTGCAGGACTCGGTGAGCCGGAACTGCCGGCTGAAGGCGGAGGCGTTCTGCCAGCCGTGCGCGGCCGCGACGCGGGCGATCGAGAGTCCGGACAGACGGGGATCGGCGAGGTCGCGGCGCACCCCGGCGAGCCGCAGATCGCGCACGTGCTCCCCGACGGAGCGTCCCGTCGTGGCGAACAACTGGTGCAGCCGGCGCACCGAGACGTTCACGGCGTGGGCAATCCGCTCCGGCCCCAGGGACGGGTCGCGCAGGTGGGCCTCGATGAACGACAGAGCCGCGTCGAGCACCATCCGCTGGGGATCCCGGACCTCCCACTGCTGGCCCAGCTCGGAGCGGACGAGGGTGCCGACGAGGTCTGCGGCGTTCTCGCAGAGGGCCGCGGCCGATCCGTCGGCCTCGAGCTCGTCGGATCGCTCGGCGACGTCGCGCAGGAAGCGGGCAACGACGCCGGCTACGCCCGCGCTGCCGTCGATGCGCACCGCGGTCAGGGTCGCGATCTCCCGGTCCGAGCGCCGGAGCTTCTCCTTGGGGAGAAGGAAGACCTGCCAGTGGAACCGCGCGTCCATGACCAGCGAGAAGGGGCGGGAGCTGTCGTAGAGCACGATGTCCCCGGCACCCATGACCGCTTCCCGGCCGTCCTGGACGAGCAGCGAGCTGCCGGTGAGCTGCATGCCCACCTGAAGCGTCCCGGGGTCGCCCGCCCGGATCTCCCGCTCGCCGCGCACGTAGACGTGCTCACCGCCGACCACCTGGCGCACCTGCAGCGCGCCGAGCCCGGTCGAGCGCATGGCGGTGCCGGCCAGTTGCTCCGCGCCGCGCGGGTCGATCTGCACCGGCACGATCTGGTCGCAGACGGTCTGCGTCCAGTAGTCGAGTCGCTCAGCGGCCGACGCTTCGCGCGTGTCGAACGTCCTGCTCACTGACCGCACCTCTCTGTGCGTTCAGCCCCTTTCCGCCTGGTCGCAACGTCCAACGGAACGCGAGCCGATGTCTCCGACCGGGACGGGGCCACGAGAGGTCCTGCCGCGTGCCGAACGCATAGTTCTACGGAATCCGTCGCTTCGTCAAGGGAAGCGTAGCTCTTTGGGAGCTCACGGAATCCCATTTTCCCTGTCACCCGTC
>JAOPUS010000092.1 GCA_025963345.1 Blastococcus sp.
CTGATGGGCAAGAACGGCGTGGACGGCGTCTACGACGACGACCCACGCACCAACCCCGCCGCCGTGATGTACGACGACCTGGACTACGCGACCGTCCTCGCCAAGCAGCTCAAGGTGGCCGACGCGACGGCCATCAGCCTGTGCATGGACAACCAGATGCCGATCGTGGTGTTCAACCTGCTGCGCGACGGCAACATCGCCCGGGCCGTTGCAGGTGAGAGGATCGGGACGCTGATCAGCCAGCCGTCCTGAGCACGGCCGGCACGAAAAGTAGTCAGACGAGGACGACGGCCGGACGAGTGTCCGCCGCCGATGGAGGGAAGACCCGTGATCGACGACACCCTGCTCGATGCCGAGGAGCGGATGGACAAGGCCCTGTCGGTCGCCCGGGAGGACCTCGGCTCGGTGCGCACCGGCCGGGCCGCCCCCTCCATGTTCAACAAGATCGTGGTGGACTACTACGGCGCCCCGACCCCGGTGCCGCAGATGGCCTCGATCACGGTCCCCGAGGCCCGCATGGCGGTCATCAAGCCCTACGACGCCGGTCAGCTGCAGGCGATCGAGAAGGCCGTCCGTGACAGCGACCTCGGGGTGAACCCGACGAACGACGGCCAGGTCCTCCGCGTGGTCTTCCCGCAGCTCACCCAGGAACGGCGCCGCGACCTGGTGAAGATGGCGCGCTCCAAGGGCGAGGACGCCAAGGTCGCGATCCGCAACATCCGCCGCCGCGCGAAGGAAGAGCTCGACCGCCTGGTCAAGGACGGCGAGTCCGGTGAGGACGACGTCCGCCGCGCGGAGAAGGAGCTCGACGACCTCACCGCCCAGCACACGCACGGCATCGACGACGCGGTGAAGAACAAGGAGACCGAACTGCTCGAGGTCTGATCCCCGACGGTTCTCCGCCCATGACACCCCCCTCCGCCGCCGACCGTCCCGGATCTTCCGGTCCGGGTACCGAGCCGTTGCGTTTCGGTGCCCGCGTCGCCCAGTCACCCGAGACCGGCCCCCGCCCGTTGCCTTCCGCCTGGTCGCCGTCCGCCTCCCGGCCGGACGTGAAGGACGGCGACACCGGTCCGGTGCCGATCGTCGGCGACCGCCCCGGCCCGCCGGTGCTGCGGCCCGCCGAGCAGGTCCCGACATCGACCCCGGCACCGCTGCCGGACGAGGTGTCGGAGCTGCCCACGACCGAGCGACCCGTCGGCGGCCGTGCGGGCCGCAACCTCGGTGCGGCGATCGGGGTCGGGCTCAGCCTCGTAGCGGTGATCCTGGCGTCCCTGCTGGTCTGGCGTCCGGCCTTCCTCGGGGTGCTCACCGCCGCCGTGCTCGTCGGCGTCGTCGAGCTCACCCGCGCCCTGGGTGCCGGCCGGTTCCGCGCCCCGTTGATCCCCCTGCTGGTCGGCGCTCTGGCCATGGAGGGCCTGGCCTGGAGCCGGGGGCCGACCGGCCTGGTCGTGGGCTTCCTGCTCACGGTGCTCGCCGTCGTCGTGTGGCGGCTCGCCGACGGTCCGGTCGGTTACCTGAAGGACGCCGCGTCCGGCGTCCTCGTGGCCATGTACGTCCCGCTGCTGGCCGGCTTCGCGGTGCTGCTCCTGGTGCCCGACGACGGCGCCGCGCGGGTGTTGGCCTTCATCGCGACCGTCGTGGCCAGCGACGTGGGGGGGTACGCGGCCGGCGTGCTGTTCGGTAAGCACCCGATGGCGCCGTCCATCAGCCCCAAGAAGTCCTGGGAGGGCTTCGCCGGCTCGGTGACCGCATGCATGATCGTGGCCACGCCGATCCTCGCTCTCGCCCTGGACGGACCGTGGTGGGGCGGGCTGGTCTTCGGTGCCGCGATCGCCGTCTCCGCCACCATCGGCGACCTCGGGGAGTCGCTGATCAAGCGTGACCTCGGCATCAAGGACATGGGCCAGCTGCTGCCCGGCCACGGTGGCCTCATGGACCGGCTGGACTCGCTGCTGCCCTCGGCCGCCCTGGCCTACCTGCTGCTGTCGCTCCTCGCGCCCGCCTGAGAAAGGACCCCCTCAAGCCGGCCGGTCGGCGGCCCAGACGGAGCCGACGACCTCGAACCCGCGCCGGGCATACCAGTGCCGCGGCCAGTCGTCGGCCGCCGCCTCCAGCACGACCAGGTCGCAGCCGGCGGCCGCGGCCAGGTCCAGCGCCCCGGCGAGGATCGCGTCGGCGTGCCCGCGCCCGCGGGACCCCGGGTCGGTGAGCACGGAGTCCACCGCCGCTGTGGCGCCGTCCACCCGGAGCTGACCGGAGGCGACCACCCGGCCCCGCTCGCGCACCACCAGGTCGGTCACCGCCACGACCCGGTCGTTGAGGTGCTCCCGGCCGATCAGGTCCGCCACCACCCGGTCCAGCTGCGGGCCCGCAGGCAGGATCCGGCGCCAGGAGCGGTCCCAGAACTCGTGCACCTGCCGCTGGTCGACCACCTCGACCACCTCGACGGCCTCGTCGCCGGGCGTGGGGGCCGCGGGGCGCGCCATCAGCAGCAGCTCCTCGGTGTTCCAGCCGCGGCGGCGAAGTTCCGCGGCGACCCCCGCGGCACCCGGCCACATCAGCGCGGCTGCCTGGTGCGGCCAGCCGGCGTTCCCGGCCACCTCGCCGGCGGCGCGCTCCACGTCGTCGGCCTCCACCGGTGCGGTGAGGAGCAGCCGGTTGTTGTCGTGGGAGTGCGCGTGGTCCGGGTCGAGCACCGCGACGCCCCCGGGGACGTCGCCCACACCGATCGCGCGCCGCACCGGCAGGGACGTGACGTACGACAGCGCCCGGCCGAGGAGATCGTCCGGCGTCGGCAGCGTGACCGGCGCGGGCGGCCGGTACGGCACGACGGCGATCACGGCGGCCGTCGGCAGCGGGCCGTAGAGATGCGGGAAGAGCATCCCGCCCGGGTCGGCCGGTACTCCGGCCTCGAACCGCACCGGGTCGTTCAGCCGCGCGGGATGCACGACCAGCAGCACGAGGTCGCGGCGTCCCGGGTAGAGCCGAACCGCTGGGAGGTGCACCTGCGCGGGGGTGGACAGGTGCACGAAGCCCATGGCGTCCAGGGACGGCGGTCGGACTGCGCCCTCGGTGAGTGCGGCCCGCCAGGCGGCGGGCTCGATGAGGTGCAGGAGGACGTCCGGAGCCATACTGCGATCCTGCCTGCGTGACCGATGAGGATCTGCGCGGCCCTACCGACTGGGGGACGACGGTCGGCGTCGGCCCGTGGACAGGTCCCTGGCCGGAGGACCCGCGGCTCGATCCGCAGCTGCTGGCCGAGGGCGACCGGCGCAACGTCGTCGACCGGTACCGCTACTGGACCGTCGAGGCGATCGTCGCCGACCTCGACCGGCGCCGGCACCCCTTCCACGTGGCCATCGAGAACTTCGGCCACGACCTCAACATCGGGACCGTCGTCCGGACGGCGAACGCGTTCCTCGCTGCCGAGGTCCACATCGTCGGCCGCCGCCGCTGGAACCGCCGCGGCGCGATGGTCACTGACCGGTACCAGCACCTCCGGCACCACGCGGACGTGGCCGAGCTGCACGGCTTCGCGGTCGGGCAGGGACTGACCGTCGTCGCGGTGGACAACGCGCCCGGCGCCGTCCCGCTGGAGACCGCGCTGCTGCCGCGCGACTGCCTGCTGCTCTTCGGCCAGGAGGGCCCCGGCCTGACCGAGCAGGCGCACGCCGCCGCGGCGATGACCGTCTCGATCGCGCAGTTCGGGTCCACCCGGTCGATCAACGCCGGGGTGGCGGCCGGCATCGCGATGCACTCCTGGATCCGCCAGCACGCCGACCTGGGGCTCGCCGGCTAGTCAGGACAGCGGCGGGTCCGGATCGATGCCACGCTCGATCAGCGCCTTCTCCACGTCCCTGCACACCGTGCGGACGACGTCCACGCGGGCCCAGCGCTTGTCCTCGGCGGCCACGACGTGCCACGGCGCGACGGGCTGGTCGGTCCGCTCCACCATCTCCTCGACCGCGGCCTCGTACTCCGGACGCTTCTCGCGGTTGCGCCAGTCCTCGTCCGTGAGCTTCCACGCCTTGTAGGGGTTGGCCTGGCGCTTCTCGAACCGGCGGAGCTGCTCCTCGGGCGAGACGTGCAGAAAGAACTTGACGAGGATCGTGCCCTCGGCGGCCAGGGACGTCTCCAGGTCCACGATCTCTCCGTAGGCCCGCCGCCAGGCGTCCTCGGGCGCGAAGCCCTCGACGCGCTCGACCATCACCCGCCCGTACCAACTGCGGTCGAGCACGGCCATGCCGCCCCAGCCGGGCAGCACCGGCCAGAACCGCCACAGGAAGTGGTGTCGCTTCTCGTCGTAGGTGGGGGCCGCGAACTGCGCCACGCGCACGTGCCGGGAGTCCAGCTTGCTCACCAGTCGCTGGATGGCCCCGCCCTTCCCGGACGCATCCCAGCCCTCGAACAGGACGCACAGCGGTGGGCCGATCTGGCGGTGGCCGATCTGCCCGCCGAGCAGGAGGCGCAGGTGTACGAGCCGCTTCTGCGCCGCAGCGAGTTGCTCGGTCTCCTCTCGCTTGCTCAGGCGCAGCGTCAGGTCGACGTCGTCCAGCCGGCTCATGGGTGCAGCCTGTCACCGGAGGGTGACCTTCGCCTCGCGACCGTCGCGCCCTCACCCGTGGGTGGGACCATGGACGACGCCATGACTGCCCTGCCGCTCGTCTTCGACGCCCCCCGACGGGGAATGCCACCCCGCCACCTCGCCGATCTCTCCCGCGAAGAGGCCCGCGCGGCGGTCGCCGAGCTCGGCCAGCCGGCCTTCCGGGCCGACCAGCTGGCCCGGCACTTCTACCGCGGCGTGACCGACCCGGCGCAGATGACCGACCTGCCGATCGCCGTGCGGGAGACGCTCACCGAGGCACTCCTGCCGGGGCTGCTGACCGTCGTGCGGCACCAGACGGCCGACAACGGGCGCACCCGCAAGACGCTCTGGCGGCTGCACGACGGCGCGCTGGTCGAGAGCGTGCTGATGCGCTACCCCGACCGCGCCACGGTCTGCATCTCCAGCCAGGCCGGCTGCGGCATGGCCTGTCCGTTCTGCGCCACCGGCCAGGCAGGGCTGACCCGCAACCTGTCGGCCGCCGAGATCATCGGGCAGGCGGTCGCCGCAGCTGCCGCGATGGCGAACGGGGAGCTCGACGGGGGCCCCGGACGGCTGTCCAACGTCGTCTTCATGGGGATGGGGGAGCCGCTGGCGAACTATGCCCGCGTGCGCAAGACCCTCGACGCGCTGCTTGCTCCCGCGCCGCACGGGCTCGGACTCTCGCAGCGGTCGGTCACCGTCTCCACCGTGGGGCTCGTGCCGGCGATCCGCAGGCTCACCGAGGAGGGTCTCCACGTCACCCTCGCGGTGAGCCTGCACGCACCCGACGACGAGCTGCGCGACACCCTCGTCCCGATCAACACCCGCTGGAAGGTCGGCGAGGTCGTCGCCGCCGCCGACGCCTACGCCGCCCGCACGGGCCGCCGCTACTCCGTCGAGTACGCCCTGATCCGCGACGTCAACGACCAGCCCGAGCGGGCCGATCACCTGGGCAAGCTCCTGGCGGGCAAGCTGGCGCACGTCAACCTGATCCCGCTCAACCCCACGCCGGGCAGCCCCTGGGACGCCAGCCCCCTGCCGGCCCAGCGGGAGTTCGTCGCCCGGCTCCGGGCCGCCGGTGTCGCGACGACGGTGCGGGACACCCGGGGCCAGGACATCGACGGCGCCTGCGGGCAGCTTGCGGCGTCCGACGCGGAACCCGGTGTGCCGAGCATCGCCGTCCCTGTCCCGTCGGTGGAGCAGCCGGTCGAGCTGGGCGCCGAGGGCGACGAGTGAGTGCCGAGGCCGCGTCAGAGGCCGAGGCCCACGACCACAGCCACTCCGACGTCTCCGGGGGCTGGCTGCGCGCGGCGGTCTTCGGCGCCATGGACGGCCTGGTGACCAACACCGCGCTCGTCGCGGGCGTCGGTGGCGGCGGAGCCGGGCCGCGCGCCATCGTCCTTGCCGGGGTGGCCAGTCTGGTCGCCGGCGCGATCTCGATGGCCCTCGGTGAGTACACGTCGGTGAAGACCCAGAACGAGCAGCTCGACCTCGAGGTCGAGAAGGAGCGGCGGGAGCTCGAGCGCAATCCCGAGGGCGAGCTGGCCGAGCTCACGGCGATGCTGCGGGTGCGCGGCGTGGACGACGGTCTGGCCGAACGGGTCGCCGCCCAGTTGTCGAAGGACCCCGAGATGGCGCTGCGCCTGCACGTGGTCGCCGAGCTGGGGCTCAACCCCGAGGACAAGCCCTCGCCCCGGGTGGCCGCGGTGTCGTCGTTCCTGACCTTCGGGACCGGGGCGCTGCTCCCGCTCCTGCCCTACCTCTTCGGCGTCTCGGTGCTGTGGCCGGCGCTGCTCTTCGGCGGGGTCGGCCTGCTCGTGGCCGGAGCGCTGTCCTCGCGCTTCACCCCGCGGCCGTGGTGGTACGCCGGGTTGCGGCAGCTGCTCTTCGGGGCGGCCGCGGCCGGGATCACCTACGCCGTCGGAGCAGCGATCGGCGTCGGCGTCAGCTGAGCGGCCCCGTCTCGGGTCCCGCTCCGAGTCTGCGAGGAGTGGGGAGGACGGGGTTCTTTCTCAGCGACTGCGCCAGGCGTTCTTCCGCCGGCGGGCGTCGGCCACGATGAGGACCACCATCAGCGCGGCGAAGCCGATCAGCCAGAGGTCCTCCATCTTGCCTTCGTGGTTGCCGAAGAGCATGGCCAGCAGGAACAGGATGGGGATGATCGCGAGGCGGCGGCCCCACGTGCCCATCTCGCCGTGCCAACCCCACTCCTCGGGGCGCTCGTGCTCGACGGGGTGCTCGTCGGTACGGACGACGCCCTCTTCGCGACCAGGCTGGTTGACCCGCTGCGTATCGCTCACGCGGTAGATCATGGCAGGAGGTTCGCCGGAACACGCTGCGAGGTGGCGCGGGGACGGTGTCGTGTCATCGGCGAGGCGGCCTCGGGGAGGATGTATTCGTGAGTTCCCCCCGCGAGATCACCGTGTTGGGCTCCACCGGCTCCATCGGCCGGCAGGCCATCGCGGTGGCGCAGCAGAATCCGGAGCGGTTGCGGATCACCGGCCTGGCCGCCGGTGGAGGTGACGTGGCCCGGCTGGCCGAGCAGGCCCTCGCCCTCGGCGTCCGCACCGTCGCCGTCGCCCGTGCCACCGCCGCCCAGGACCTGCAGTTGGCGTTCTACGCAGCGGCGTCCACGCGCGGCTGGGCGAAGGGGGAGTACGCGCTCCCGGAGATCCTCGCCGGACCCCGGGCGGCCGAGGAGCTCGCCGCCCGCCCGGCCGACGTCGTGCTCAACGGGATCACCGGCTCGATCGGCCTCGGTCCCACGCTCTCGGCGCTGAAGGCAGGCCGCACCGTTGCCCTGGCGAACAAGGAGTCGCTGGTCGCCGGGGGAGACCTGGTCACCGCGGCCGCGGCACCCGGGCAGCTCGTCCCGGTCGACTCCGAGCACTCGGCGCTCGCGCAGTGCCTGCGCGGCGGCGCCCGCGGCGAGGTCGCGCGGCTCGTGCTCACCGCCAGCGGCGGCCCGTTCC
>JAOPUS010000095.1 GCA_025963345.1 Blastococcus sp.
CCTCGTGCCGGTTCCCCAGGAAGAGCCAGCACGGTCGCTGGTCGCCCTGGTCGGCCAGCGTGGCCAGCATCGACAAGAAGGGCGTCACGCCGACCCCTGCCCCCACGAACACGTAGCCCATGCCCGGGTGGCTCTCCAGGGTGAACGACCCGTGTGGCCCATCCATGTAGACGCGGTCGCCCACCCGGAGCTGCCGCATCGACCCGGTGAAGTCGCCGACCCGCTTGATCGTGAACTCCACCCGCGGGGCCCGTGCGCTCGAGGAGATGGAGAACGGGTGGTAGGTCGGCGTGAACGGGCTCCGGCTCGGCAGGATCCAGGCGAACTGGCCCGCGCGGAACGAGAACGTCTGCCCCACCTGGCGGAAGACCGGCTCCAGCCCGAGCGTGAGACTTCCGCCCGGCTCCGGCCAGAGCTCCACCACCCGCCAGGGCCGCAGGCCCAGGCGCAGCGGCTTGACGATCCGCACCCACACCGCGAGCCACAGGAAGGCGGCCGTGTAGACGATCCAGACCCCACGGACCAGCGGCGCGCTGAAGTAGTAGTCGACCGTGAAGCCGTGGCCCAGGGCCGCCAGCACGATGAACACCCCCAGCGCCGAGTGCAGGACGTGCCAGGCCTGGTAGCTCAGCCGCAACGCCCGCCGCCAGATCGACGTCACCATGAGGAGCCCGAGCGCGGCCACGGAGAGCCAGGCCAGCATGGCGCGCAGCGGCAGGTTCGTGAAGTCCAGCAGCGCCCAGTACCGGTCGTCGGCGAGGACCAGCAGCACCGGGTGCGCGAACGCCGCCGTCACACCCAGGAAGGAGATCTGCCGGTGGTAGGTCAGAACGACGTCGATCCCGAACGGCGCCGAGCTCCGGGAGAACCGGGCGGCGAGCGCGAACTGCAGGCCCAGGACCGACAGCGCCACGAATCCCAGGGCGACCGAGAGGTCGATGAGGAAACCCCGGCCGGGCTTGATCTGCGGTAGGCACAGGGCGAGGGGCCCGGCGGCAATCAGCAGGTGCATGCTCAGCCATCCCACGCGACGAGCCCCCTTCGCAGGGGCGGCCCGGCGCCTGGCCGTGACACCCGGCTGCACCCTCCGGTGGCCCGTGGGGAGCTGCACCAGCCTGTGGCCGCTCGGATGCGGGTCGACGAAGACCACGCCCCTGTCGGCCGGATCCGGCAGCGAGGTCACGAGGGCACCCGCTCGGGGGCGCGGGAGGGAGCCGTCCGCGGGCGTCCACGGGCAGACAGCATGGGAAGGCCTTCCGGAGTGCAAGGAAGGGGGTCGGGCGGCGCCGTCGTGGGCGCACACGGACTCCCGGTATCGAGTCACAAGTCGTTACTAATCTGTGACTGAACCTTGGCAAAGCGTCACCGTCAACCGTGCGATCCGCCCGGCCCGTGAAGATGCAGGTCACCCGTGAGTGTTGCTTTGCTTACTCTTCGTACGGACCCGTGCCGTCGCGTGTGACGAGCTCCGCCCGGGGGCCGGAGCCACCGGCCGAGCGACATGCGTGACCCCGCCGTGGGTGCTGCGCGGACCGGGGCGGTCGCTCAGACCAGGCGCAGGATCCCCGCCGCACTGGCGAGCAGGGCAGACGCCAGCAGCACGGCGGCCATCGCCACCTGCGGGCCGGTGCGCCCCTTCGTGTCGTCGTCGGACCGCCAGATGCTCCACGCACCGCCGAGCAGGAAGCCGCCCAGCAGCAACAGGACCAGGCCGAAGTTCACGGCTTACAGGGCGCCCTTGGTGGAGGGCACGTCGGTGACCCGCGGGTCTATGGCGACCGCCTGGCGCAGCGCCCGGGCCAGCGCCTTGAACTGGCCCTCGACGATGTGGTGGGCGTCGCGGCCGGCGTAGAGCACCCGCACGTGCAGGCTGATCCGCGCGTTGAACGCGAAGGACTCCAGCACGTGCTTGGTGAGGCTCGTCGGGTAGTCCGGCCCGATCATCGGCGTCATGTTCTCGGGCTCGGAGTGCACGAAGTACGGCCGGCCGGAGAGGTCGACGGCGGCCTGCGCGAGCACCTCGTCCATCGGGATCGTGGCATCGCCGTAACGGGTGATGCCGCGCTTGTCGCCCAGCGCCTCGGCGAAGGCCTGCCCGAGGGCGATCGCGACGTCCTCCACCGTGTGGTGGGCGTCGATGTGCAGGTCACCGTCGGCCTGCACGGTGAGGTCGATGCCGCTGTGCTTGGACAGCGCGGTCAGCATGTGGTCGTAGAAACCGACGCCCGTGCTGATCGAGCTGGTCCCGGTGCCGTCGAGGTTCAGCTCGACGACCAGCTTGGTCTCGCTGGTCGCGCGCTCGACACGTGCAGTACGGCTCATGCGGTCATTCTTCCTCATCGCCGCGGATCGTTGGCGCGACCTCACCCAGGGCGGTGAGGAACGCGTCGGTCTCCTCGGCGGTCCCGGCGGTGACCCGCAGCCAGCCGGGCAGGCCGACGTCGCGGACCAGCACGCCGCGGTCCAGCAGCGCCTGCCAGACCGCGGGCGCGTCGGCGAAGCCCCCGAACAGCACGAAGTTCGCGTCGCTCGGCACGCTGGTCAGGCCCATCCCGGGCAGGGCGCCCACGATCCGGTCGCGCTGGGCCTTGACCGCGTCGACCGTGGCCAGCAGCGCGTCGGTGTGCGCGAGCGCTGTCCGCGCGGCGGCCTGGGTGAGCGAGCTGAGGTGGTACGGCAGCCGGACCAGCTGCAGCGCGTCGACGACGGCGGGATCGGCGGCCAGGTAGCCAAGCCGCAGCCCGGCCATGCCGAACGCCTTGCTCATCGTCCGGCTGACGATCAGCCGCGGCCGGCCGGCCAGCAGGCTGAGCGCCGACGGCGTCCAGGCGCGGGCGAACTCCTCGTACGCCTCGTCGACGACGAGGACGCCCTCTGTCGCGTCGTAGAGGGCCTCGACGGTCTCCAGCGCGACGGCGGTGCCCGTCGGGTTGTTCGGGCTCGTGACGAAGACGACGTCCGGGCGCACCTCACGAACCTGCGCCGCGGCCGCCTCGGCGTCGATGGTGAAGTCGGCCCTGCGGTGCCCGTCGACCCAGGCGGTGCCCGTGCCGGCGCAGATGATCGGGTGCATCGAGTAGGACGGCGTGAAG